>NZ_CAWNYS010000459.1:8966-23854 GCF_963878295.1 Aeromonas sp. HMWF014
CGACCATCACTTCCAGCAAGGTCATGCCACGGGCGTTCATGTGATCACCCCCGACCCGGAGTGCCGACCCGGACCCGGTAGCGGCGCCACCATCACCCCGGCCTTCAACAACAGCGTCACGCCGCCGACATTCATTCAGCCCCCTCCTCGCCATCTTGCAACAGCTGCAAACGGCCGAATTCATCTGCCTTGACCGTACGCAGGTAGCGCACATCCTCATCCTGCTGGGTCAGGGTCAATACGAAGGGGCTGAGCTCGCCACCGGGGAAGATCAACACCTGGGGCGTGCGCTCCTTCTCGTCCCGACCCTGCTCGGTTTTCTCGTCGGACTCGCTCCGCCAGCTGAACCCTTCGAGCTCGATGGCCAGCAGCATGGTGTCAGGCAGTTGTACCTGCCCCAGGATCTTGTCGCCGGTCAGCGCCTGCCATTTTCGATCCTTGGCCCCGCGCTGCATGAACTGCCAGCCATGCTCTTCGATGCGAAGCCCTACTAGCCGGCCATCCATCACCGAATACTCCTGAGCCTGTTGCAGAGTCGCCATGAAGCGGCGCGCCTGCTTGTCGAGCTCGCGATCGCCCCTGGCGCCTCCCATGCTGAGGGTGACGGCGGTGGCCACCAGCCCCATCAGCATGGCCACCAGCAAGACCTCCAGCAGGGTGAAACCGGCTTGGCGATGACGCGATGACGAGCCCCTCACGGCTGCCTCATCCACAGCACCTTGATGGCAGCGCAATCAGTCACTTATTGGAAATCCTTCAGATTCCAGTTGCCGATGTCGTCATCGGTACCGGCTTCGCCATCCAGCCCCATGGAGAAGATATCGAGCTTGCCAAACTGGCCCGGGCTCAGCATCTGGTACGGGTTGCCCCAGGGATCCTGCGGCAGGCGCTTGATGTAACCGCCGTCACGGTAGCTACGCGGCTCGGGGGCGGCGGTCGGCTTGGTGACCAAGGCATCCAGGCCCTGCTCTGTGGTCGGGTAACGGTTGTTGTCCAACTTGTACATGTCGAGGGCATTTTCCAGCGCCACTATATCGGAGACCGCTTTCTGCTGGTCAGCCTTCTCTTTGTTACCCATCAGGTTGGGCACCACCAGGCTGGCCAGGATCCCGAGGATCACGATGACCACCATGACTTCCAGCAGAGTAAAACCGGATTGACGACGCTTTTGCATGACTTACTCCCTAACGAAATGAGATGGCATGAACCATCAACGATTAACTGTTAAACCGCGATCGTTCGATTACGCCTGCCGGCTAATCGAACCTGCGAGTTCGATTGGATTTGCAGGTTCGAATAGCGAAGCGTATTCGAACACCCGAACCTTACAGATTCACCATGTTGTTGAGCTCGAGGATCGGCTGCAGGATCGACATCACGATAAACAGCACGACCCCGGCCATGGAGACCACCAGCAGGGGCTCGAACACGCCGAGGGCGATATTCACCTGGGTTTCAAATTCCCTGTCCTGGTTGTCCGCCGCCCGCTCCAGCATGCTGTCGAGCTCGCCGCTCTGCTCGCCAGAGGCGATCATGTGCAGCATCATGGGCGGGAAAATCTTGGTTTCATCCAGCGCCTTGCGCAGGCTGGTCCCCTCCCGCACCCGCTCGGTGGCCTCACTGATGCGAGTACGGGCGAAGTCATTGGAGAGCACTTCGCCGGCGATCTTCATCCCCTCCAGCAGGGGCACGGCGCTGGCGTTGAGTATGCTCAGGGTACGGGCGAAGCGGGCGGTGTTGAGACCACGGCTGACCCGGCCAATGACCGGCAGGCGCAGCACCACCTGGTGCCAGTGACGGCGACGCTTCTCGTCGGTCAGCCACCAGCGCCAGACAAACCCACCGATAAACAGCAGCAGCAGGAACCAGAGGCCGTAATGCTGCATCAGCTCGCTGGTGCCGATGAGGAAACGGGTCGTCGCAGGCAGTTGCTGGCCCATGTGTTCAAACTGGGCCACCACCTTGGGCACCACGGCGGTGAGCAAAATCGAGATGACCCCGACCGCCACCAGGGTGAGGACTATGGGGTAGATCATCGCCTGCAGCAGCTTGGTACGCATGTGCTGGCGCTGCTCCGTGTAGTCGGCGAGCCGGTTTAGCACCTTCTCCAGATGGCCCGATTTTTCACCGGCCGCCACCATGGAGCGAAACAGCTGATCGAACACGTGGGGGAAGGCCCCCAGCGAATCGGCCAGCGAGTAACCTTCTACCACCTTGCTGCGCACGGTTGCCACCAGACTGCGCAGGTGAGCCTTCTCGCACTGCTCGGCCACCGCCCGCAGCGCCTCTTCGATGGTGAGACCGGCACCCACCAGGGTCGCCAGCTGACGGGTGATGAGGGCCAGCTCGGAGGTGGAGGCGCCACGGCGAAACAGCACGAAGCGATTCGCTTCCCGCTTTGCTTTCTCTGTGGTCTCGTTCACCTCGAGCGGGGTCAGCCCCTGCTCACGCAGTTGCTGGCGCACCTGACGGGCCGAATCACCCTCGGTCACCCCCTGCTTCTGGCGCCCCTTGCTGTCGAGGGCTTTGTATTCAAATGCTGACAATACTCTTGCTCCTCTGCCCTAACACTGTGACGTCTCGTTATCCCGATTCAGCTAGCTGCCATCAGGCATTGTGTTCCTGAGCCTGTCCGGCCGCGCTTGCCTGACCGCACATCAATCTTCCCGGGTCACCCGCAATACTTCTTCCAGGCTGGTCTGGCCCTTGAGCACCTTGTCGATACCGTCGCGGCGTATGCTGGGGGTATGGTCCCGGATCAATCGCTCGATGGCGAGTTCACCGCTGGCGCTGTGGATCTCCTCGCGCACCGCCTCGTCGATCACCACCAGCTCGTGAATGCCAGTCCGGCCGCGATAGCCGGTGTGGTTGCACTGCTCGCAGCCCACCGGGCGCCACACCTGCTGATCCGGCGCCAACGCCATCCCCATGGCCAGGCGCTCCTGCTCCGTAATCGGGCGCGGAGCGCGGCAATCCGGACAGAGGGTGCGCACCAGCCGCTGTGCCAGCACTGCCAAGAGCGACGAGGAGAGCAGGAAAGGCTCTATCCCCATGTCCCGCATCCGGGTGATGGCACCGATGGCGGTGTTGGTGTGCAGGGTCGACATCACGAGGTGACCGGTGAGCGACGCCTGCACCGCTATCTGGGCGGTCTCGAGGTCGCGAATTTCCCCCACCATCACTACGTCCGGATCCTGCCGCAAAATGGCGCGCAGGCCACGGGCGAAGGTCATGTCTACCTTGGTGTTGACTTGGGTCTGGCCCACCCCTTCGAGGTCGAATTCGATGGGATCCTCGACCGTGAGAATGTTGCGATCCCGGGAGTTTATCTCGGAGAGCGCCGCATAGAGGGTGGTGGACTTGCCCGAACCGGTCGGGCCCGTCACCAGAATGATGCCGTGGGGTTTGCGAATGAGTTCGCTGATGATGTTACGGTTGGCAAGCGTCATGCCAAGCTGCTTGAGCTCGAGGCGCACGTTGTTCTTGTCAAGCAGACGCAATACCACCCGCTCGCCGTAGCTGGACGGCATGGTGGAAACCCGCACGTCCACCGCCCGGCCACCGATGCGCAGCGAGATGCGGCCATCCTGCGGCACCCGCTTCTCGGCGATGTCCATCCGCGACATGACCTTGATGCGCGATACCAAGAGCGATGCCAGCTTGCGATGGGGGCGCAGTATCTCCCGCAGCACGCCATCGATGCGGAAACGAATGACCAGCACCCGCTCGAACGTCTCGATATGGATGTCAGACGCCTCCTCTTTTATCGCCTCGCTCAACATGGCGTTGATGAGGCGAATGATAGGGGCGTCATCATCGGCGTCCAGCAGATCCTCGCTCTGGGGCAGCTCTTCCGCCAAGGCGAAGAAGTCCATCTCGTTGCCGAGATCTTCCATCAGCTGGCGCGCCTCGGAAGAGTCGCGCTGGTAGTGCGCCATCAACAACTCTTCAAACTCGTCATTGCCGAGCTGCTCCACCTCAAAGGCGCATCCCACCACCCGCCGCACCTCCAGCAGGGTTTGCGGCGCCACCCCCGGACGGCACTGCAGCAGAGGGGTCCCCTGCCGCTCGGTCAGGACGACACCGAAGTTGCGGGCAAAGGCGAACGGCAGCTCGGGCAGGGTCGCCGGCAAACTCGTGTTATCGAGCTGGTATGCCGCCATTACTTGTTACCCACGAACGGCTGCGCTCCGTCGGCCGTCGCCTGCTGGCGCGCCTTCATCAGCTCAATCTGTTTCTGTACCTCGGGCGACTGGGCCACATCCTGGCCATATTCAGGCAGCACCTGACGTTTGGGCGAGGTGAGGTAACCCTCCTGTGCGGCCGCTTCCAGCTGCTCGGCCCGGAACATGGTGTACTTGTTGCTGGAGATTCCCGAGTAGACGTTGGCATCGCGTAATATGGTGGGTCGGATAAAGACCATCAGGTTGCGCTTGGACGTGGTGTTGGAAGTAGAGCGGAACAGGTAGCCCAGCACAGGGATATCGCCCAGCAAAGGCACCTTGGAGATCTCCTCCTTGGTCTGTTCATCCATCAGGCCGCCCAGCACAACGGTTTCGCCACTCTTCACCAGCACGGCGTTCTTGACGGTGCGGGTGTCGAAGGTGGGGCCCAGGCCGTCCGTTCCTGTCGCTTGTTTGCCCACGCTGGAGACCTCCTGCTCGATAGTGAGCAGCACAGAGTCCCCTTCGTTAATCTGCGGCGTCACTACCAGCTTGGTACCCACCGTCTTGCGCTCTATGGTGCTGAAGGTGGTGTCACCGGAGGTGGAGTTCTGGGTGCCCGTCTGCACTGGCACTTCCTGGCCGACGTTGAAGGAGGCTTCCTTGTTGTCCATGGTGACGATACTCGGAGTAGAAAGAATATCGCTCTTGGTATTGGTGGAGAGCGCCGTCACCAACATGGCCCAGTTACCCTGGTAGAAACCGGCCGCCATGCCGTTGAAATTCTCCGCCAACTTGGCAATACCCGTGGTGTTACCGTTATCTTTGTAATCCTTGGCGGCGATGGCCACTGAACCTATACCTGGGCCGGCATTGGTAAACTGGGTACCACCACCGTTGGTATTGGCCCACTGCACCCCGAGGTTGAGACCGTCACCGTCGGCAATTTCGACGATGATCGCCTCCACCAGCACCTGGGCACGGCGGATATCCAGCTTGGCCACCACCTGCTCCAGCTCGGCCATCACATCCGGCTGGGCCGTGATGACCAGCGCATTGGTGGTCTCGTCGGCGGAGATGGCCAACTTGCCCCCCCCTATGCTGGCGTTGCCGCCACCGGCCGTGGAGCCGCCCCCCTTCTTGTCCGCTTCTATGCTGGAGCTGACCCCCTTGAGCACCTCCACCATGTCCTTGGCTTTGCCATATTTCAGGTAGAAGACCCGAGTGTTGCCCTGGCTCTGCAGATCCCGATCGAGCTGGCGCACCATCTGTATGATGCGGGCCCGCGCCTTGGGTTCACCACTGACCACCACCGAGTTGGTGCGCTCGTCGGCCACCACCTTGGGGGCCAGCAGCAGGGAGGTGTTGCCGCCCTGACTGTTGCCATCCTTGTTGAGGTTGGTCACCAGCCGCACCATCTCGCCGGCGGAGGCATATTTCAGCTTGATGATGTCCACTTCCTGATCGCCCGCCTTGTCGACCCGGCGTACCACTTCCACCAGACGGTTGACCACAGCGGCACGGCCCGTAATGAGCAGCACGTTGGAGGGGTCGTAATGAACCACGTTGCCGCCACCGGCGTTGTCATTGAGCTGACGCAGCAGAGGAGCCAGTTCGCGCACCGAGACGTTACGCACCGGCACCACCCGGGTCACCATCTCGTCGCCTATGCCCGGGTTGGTCTCATCCACCACAGGGATGGCAGAGGTCTTGGCATCCTTGGAGCGCACCACCTTGAGCACACCGTTATCCATAGGCACCACAGCGAAGCCATAGACATCGAGCACGCTCAGGAAGAACTGGTAGTACTGCTCCTCGTTGAGCAGGTCGTAACTGCGGACGTTGATCTTGCCGCGCACCGAAGGCTCTATGATGATGGTCTTGCTCAGGTTCTTGCCGACCGTGTTGATGAACTCTTCGATGTCGGCATTCTTGAAGCTGGCAGAATACTCGGTGGCCCAGGCAGAACCTGCCATCATCAGCGCCGCCGCAACCGTGGCCAGACGCCAGCCATTCCCTTTATTTATCATTCTTGGTGCTACTCCAAATCATTATTCTGACAAGCCGACATAAACGTCATAGAGCTGTCCTTGCCGCTCGACGGTGACGGTCATTTCCGTGGCGCCAGCCACCTGCTGCATTGCCTGCATGGCCTGAGCGTTATCCCGCAAATCGAGGCCATTGATGCTGACCGCCATGTCGTTGGCGACCAGACCGAGT
Organism: Aeromonas sp. HMWF014; assembly: GCF_963878295.1. Taxonomy (NCBI): domain Bacteria; kingdom Pseudomonadati; phylum Pseudomonadota; class Gammaproteobacteria; order Aeromonadales; family Aeromonadaceae; genus Aeromonas; species Aeromonas sp. HMWF014. Next base: position 15,350 of record NZ_CAWNYS010000459.1, read on the forward strand.
TGATTGAACAGCTCTGGATTGCTGCCCGGATTGAGGCGATAGCCGACCATGCGACCATCCACCCGTACTGGGGAAATATTGAGGTAATCGGTGATCTTGCCGGGGTTGCCCAGCAGTTCGGTGCGCACCGAGGAGAGCTTGTCATCCTGATTGCCCGCCTTGGGCAGTGGCTTGCCGTACTCTTCCCCGTCCAGCATCAGGGTCTCGTCCCGCCCGTCCCGCTCTATGATGACACGATCGGCAAACACCTGACGAATTTTGGCCTGGGTGCCATCGATGAAATCACCGATGCCATAGGAGTTCTGCACACCGTTGTGGGCGATGATGGCGATGGATTTGGCCGGGTCAGAACTCGCCAGCACACCGTTGAGCTGGGCGTTGAGCTGAGTCTTGGGAGCATCGGCGGCGACAGCATCGGCCGCTTGGGCCTGTTGCTTCGCCTTGCCAAACAGCGCCAGCCGGCTGATACCGCTGAGATCGAGTCGGGCCGTTCCCTGGCCCGGACTGGAGACCATGGCCGGTTGCCAGGGTTGGCTGGCTTGCTGGCTGCCGAGATCCAGCAGACGCCAGGTAAGACCGGCACACTGGTGGGCCAGCAACAGCAGCAGAAGCCAGAACAGAGGCTGGCTGAAACGGGAGAGCGGCACGGTTTTGCAACGGGCCAGAAGGGAGCTCAACAAGTCATCCCTGAACGGTAGCGTCATGTTTATCAATATATTCTGGCATCCAAATCGGTTGGCTATTGTGTACGGCAATGGACCCAGAGACAACCGACCGGATGGGATGAAGCTGCGAAAATTGACATTGCGTCACACCATAAGCCCCCCCGTTTCTATCCCGAGGCCTGCCTCTGGTATAATCAGGCTCCCCTTTCAGCCATCCCGGAGTCGATTCATGCCGAATCCCGCAGAAACCACAACCCAGGTCCGCCTCGACAAATGGTTGTGGGCGGCGCGTTTTTACAAAACCCGCAGCCTGGCCCGCGATCAGATTGAAGGGGGCAAGGTGCACTACAACGGCCAGCGCAGCAAGCCGGGCAAGGCCGTCGAAGCCGGTGCCCTCATCCGTGTCTGGCAAGGCCAGGACGAACGGGAGGTGCGGGTGCTGCAAGTGAGCGAACAGCGCAAGTCCGCACCGCTGGCCCAACTGCTCTATGAAGAGACAGCAGCCAGCCTGAAAAAACGGGCCGAAAACAGCGAGGCGCGCCGCTTCAACAGCCAGTTTGCCCCAAGCCCCGAGCGCCGCCCCGACAAGCAAGAGCGACGCCAGCTGATCAAGGTCAAGCAATACTGACTCGCCAACGTGGCCCTTTTATGACGACAGGAGGCGGGATAAGTTCCTAACCAACTGTTTAATAATATTTTTATCTATTTACCTCACCTAAGAACCCAGGAATGCATGATGAGTAACCAAGATCTCCTGTATCGCTATCTGTTTGAAGAGTACGAAGTCCGGGGTGAGCTGGTCCAGCTGGACCATACCTACCGCCACGTAGTGGAAGCCCAGAACTACCCGGTGCAGGTGCAAAAACTCCTGGGTGAGCTGCTGGTTGCCACCAGCCTGCTGACCGCCACCCTCAAGTTTGAAGGCTCCATCACGGTGCAGTTGCAGGGCGATGGCCCGGTGCGCCTCGCCGTCATCAACGGTGACAACAACCAGCAACTGCGCGGTGTGGCCCGTTTTGAGGGCGAGCTGCCAAACGATGGCAAGCTGCAAAGCCTGATCGGTGAAGGCCAGCTGATCATCACCATCACCCCGGAGCAGGGTGAACGCTACCAAGGCATCATAGCGCTGGACGCAGACACCCTGGCTGGCTGCCTGGAGCACTACTTTGCCCAGTCGGAACAGCTGGCCACCAAGCTGTGGATCCGTACCGGCTACCACGAAGGCGCACCGCGTGCCGCCGGCATACTGCTGCAGGCACTGCCCGCCCAGAGCGAGGATCACAGCGCAGATTTTGATCACCTGACCCAGCTCACCGCCACCATCAAGGATGCAGAGCTGTTCGGCCTGGAAGCCGAAGAGATCCTCTACCGGCTCTACCACCAGGACAAGGTGCGGGTGTTCGACCCGCAGGCGGTCGAGTTCCGCTGCACCTGCTCCCGCGCACGCTGCGAAGGAGCCCTGTTGCAGATAGAAAAGGAAGAGGTGATGGAGATGGTGCAGGAGCTCGGCAAGATCGACATGCATTGTGATTATTGCGGCGCCCAGTACCAATTCGATGGGATCGACGTCGAAACCCTGTTCAGCAGGGCTCCCGATAATGATGCAAACAAGTTACACTAATTGAAGGCGGGCAAAACCCGCCTTTAACTTAAATAACAAAAAAACACCCTATTTTATAAAGTTTGATGGCGATCGCTAAACCCTACCACCTAAGTGATAGGATAAACGCCAGATAGAACCCTACACACCTCTGACCCCAGGAGAATACAATGACAATCGTGGCAGAACCCACCCTGGCCCAACAATTAGAACTGGACCAGTACGGTATCAAAAACAGCCAAGAAATCGTTCGCAACCCCTCTTACGATCAGCTTTTCGCGGAAGAGACACGTTCTGACCTGGAAGGGTTCGAGCGCGGCGTGGTGACCGAGCTGGGTGCCGTCAACGTCAATACCGGCATCTTCACCGGCCGCTCCCCGAAAGATAAATATATCGTCAAAGACGCCACCACCCAGAATACTGTGTGGTGGTCTGATCAGGGTAAAAACGATAACAAAGCGATTACCCCGGAAGTGTGGTCACATCTGAAATCCCTGGTGACCACACAACTTTCCGGCAAACGCCTGTTTGTGGTCGATGGCTTCTGCGGCGCCAACCCGGATACCCGCCTGGCCGTGCGCATCATCACAGAGGTGGCCTGGCAGGCTCACTTCGTGAAAAACATGTTCATTCGCCCGAGCGATGAAGAGCTGAAAACCTTCAAACCTGACTTCGTGGTGATGAACGGTGCCAAGTGCACCAACCCGAACTGGAAGGAGCAGGGTCTCAACTCCGAGAACTTCGTCGCCTTCAACATGACCGAGAAGATGCAGCTCATCGGTGGCACCTGGTACGGTGGCGAGATGAAGAAGGGCATGTTCTCCATGATGAACTACTTCCTCCCTCTGCGCGGTATTGCCTCCATGCACTGCTCCGCCAACGTGGGTCAGGACGGCGACGTCGCCGTCTTCTTCGGTCTCTCCGGCACCGGCAAAACCACCCTCTCCACCGATCCCAAGCGTGCGCTTATCGGCGATGACGAGCACGGTTGGGATGACCACGGCGTGTTCAACTTCGAAGGGGGTTGCTACGCCAAGACCATCAAGCTCTCCAAGGAAGCCGAGCCGGACATCTACCACGCCATCCGTCGCGATGCGCTGCTGGAGAACGTGACCGTCGCCGCCGATGGCACCATCGACTTCGATGATGGCTCCAAGACCGAGAACACCCGGGTCTCCTACCCCATCTATCACATCGAGAACATCGTCAAGCCGATCTCCAAGGCGGGTCATGCCAACAAGGTGATCTTCCTGACTGCCGATGCCTTCGGTGTGCTGCCCCCTGTCTCCAAGCTGACCAAGGAGCAGACCAAGTACCACTTCCTGTCCGGCTTCACCGCCAAACTGGCCGGTACCGAGCGTGGCATCACAGAACCGACGCCGACCTTCTCCTCCTGCTTCGGCGCCGCCTTCCTCAGTCTGCACCCGACCAAGTACGGCCAGGAATTAGTGAAACGGATGGAAGCGGCCGGCGCAGAAGCCTATCTGGTCAACACCGGCTGGAACGGCACCGGCAAGCGCATCTCCATCAAGGATACCCGCGCCATCATCGACGCCATCCTGGATGGCTCCATCGAGAAGGCCGAGACCAAGGTGCTGCCGATCTTCAATCTGGAAGTGCCGACCGCGCTGCACGACGTGAACCCGGCAATCCTCGACCCGCGCGACACTTATGCCAATAAGGCAGAGTGGGATGCCAAGGCCCAGGATCTGGCCCAGCGCTTCATCAAGAACTTCGAGCGCTTCACCGATAACGAAGAGGGCAAGCGCCTGATTGCTGCGGGTCCGCAGCTGTAACACCCGCCCCCCTTCTCTTACCGACATCCATACCGGTCAGCCCTGCTGACCGGTATTTTTTTAACCAGAGAGCGGCGTTTGATCCCCGCCAAACCTTGCCTTGTGTGCGGTTGCACGTTAGATTCAGCCCAACTTTATACAATATACAATTTCGTAACGATTCCCCTGTGACCCGACCATGACCCCACCCTACAAGACCCGAACCCAGATGGTGATGGAAAACCTCCGTGGCCGGATCCTGCGTGGCGAATTCCCCGCCGGCGCCCCCCTGCGTCAGGATGCCATCGCCAAGGAGCTGGCGGTGAGCCGCATTCCGGTGCGGGAAGCCTTGATGCAGCTGGAGGCCCAGGGGCTGGTGAAGTTCGAGGCCCACCGCGGCGCCGTGGTCACCATGCTGGACACTTCGGCCATCGAGGAGCTCTTTTATTTGCGAGCCCTGCTGGAAGCCGATACCCTGTTTCACGCCGTCGACAAGATGACGGAAGCCACTTTCGCGCAAGCGGAGGCGATCCTCGCCCAGTTTGATCAGGCGCTCGAATCAGGCACCCAGATCGAACACTGGGCCGAATTGAACCACAGCTTTCACGCCACCCTCTATCAGGCAGCCGGTCGCCCCCAGGCACTTGAACTGATCGCCCAGATAAATCTGAGCTGTGACCGCTATGTCCGCTTCGAGTTGCTGTTTGCCAGCGACGGCGTGGACAAGGCGGAGCGTGAACACGCCCAACTGCTGGAGTTGTGCCGCGCCCGGCGCAAGCACGAGGCAGTGGTACTGCTCAAACAACATATCGAAGCGGCAGGCCAGTCGATCAAACGGATCCTGGATAGTGGCCATAAAAACTGAACACTCATATAGCAACCATCTGGCACTAACGACATGAATCATTTCGAGATAATTGAAACCCACGTGGCCCAAGTCAGAGCCGTGCTGGCCCTGCAGGAGCTGGACGCGTTTATCGTCCCCCACGATGACGAGCACCTGGGCGAGTACATTCCCGCCTACGCCGAGCGTCTGGACTGGATCACCGGTTTCAACGGCTCCGCCGGGCTCGCCATCATCATGTCGCAGCGGGCGGCCCTGTTCATCGATGGTCGTTACACTGTGCAGGCCCGTATGCAGGCACCGGCCGAGCTGTTTGAGTTTCTCCACCTCAATGAAGATCCCCACGTCCAGTGGCTGGCGGATCAGCTGCCGTCCGGCTCCCGGGTCGGTTTCGACCCCCGCCTGCACAGCCTGGCCTGGTATCGACACGCCAAGGCCGTGTTGACCGAGCGTGGTATCGAGCTGGTACGCGTGGAACAGAACCCCATCGATCTGCACTGGAGCGATCGCCCCATGCCGACCAAGACCCCGGTCATCCTCTACAGCGAAGAGCTGGCCGGCCAGTCGAGCCAGGCCAAGCGTGAACTGCTGGCGGCAGATCTGCGCAAGCGCGGGCTGGATGCGGTGCTGCTGACCCAGGCCGAGCCCATCAACTGGCTGCTCAACCTGCGTGGTCGCGATGTGGCACGGCTGCCTGTGGTGCTGGGCTTTGCCGTGCTCTACGCCAACACCAGCATGGATTTCTTCGTCGACACCGACAAAATTGACTGCTTCGCCTTCACCCAACACGTTGGCCAAGACGTCTCCGTCTACCCCATCGACAAGCTGGGTGACGTGCTGCAACGCATTGGTGAAGACCAGCAAAAAGTGCTGGCCGACCCCAACACGGCCAACGCCTGGACCCAGCTCATCATGGAAGAGGCAGGTGCCATCCTGGTGGCCGGCCAGGATCCGACCATGCTGCCGAAGGCGTGCAAGAACGAGGTCGAGCTGACCGGCATGCGCGCCGCCCATCTGCGCGATGGCGTCGCCGTCACCCGCTTCCTTGCCTGGCTGGATCGGCTGATCGTCTCCGGCGAGTTCGAGGGGGTGGATGAAGGCACCCTGGCCGATCAGGTGGAAGCATTCCGCCGTGAGCAGGAGCACTATGTCGAGCCGAGCTTCGATACCATTTCCGCTCTTGGCCCCAACGCCGCCATGTGCCACTACCGTCACACCAATGGCACCCCGCGCCCCTTCGGTCAGGACAGCCTCTATCTGCTGGATTCCGGCGCGCAATATATGGATGGCACCACCGACATCACCCGTACTATCAAGGTGGGTAAGGTGAGCGACGAGCAGAAAGCGATGTTTACCCGGGTACTGCAGGGCCATATCGCACTGGATCAGGCCCGCTTCCCACGCGGCACCGCCGGCATCCAGCTCGACGTACTGGCCCGCATGCCGCTGTGGCAAGCCGGTTACAACTATGACCACGGCACCGGTCACGGGGTCGGCCACTTCCTGAGTGTGCATGAAGGCCCCCAGCGCATCTCCCCCAAGGGCAGCCTGGTGGCCCTGCAGCCGGGCATGGTTCTCTCCAACGAGCCGGGTTACTACCGCGAAGATGCGTTCGGCATCCGCTGCGAAAACCTGGTGGTGGTGACCGAGCAGGAACAGGTCGGCGAGCTGCCCATGCTGGGCTTCGAACGGCTGACTTATGTGCCGTTCGATACTCGCCTCATCGACCGCAGTCTGCTGAGCCCGGCAGAGTTCCGCTGGATCAACGAATACCATGTCGAGGTGTTCCGCCGCCTGAGCCCACTGCTTGAGGGCGAGGATCTCGCCTGGCTGGAGCAGGCAACCAGCCTCATCTGATGACACAGGGCCTGCGGGCCCTGTTTTTTCTCCCCCCTTTTGACCTGTATCAACACCCCAAACGAGCAGGTCAGGAGAATGGCGACCATGAAAAGTCATCATGCCAGCCCAGCCCGGGGCTCACACGCCGCAGTCAGCAAACAGGCGAGTGACCACCCCCGACTCATGCGCGAGCAGCAGACGGTCAGCGCCATGATCCGCCTCTACTGCGACCACCATCATCAGGATCCCGCCTGCCGGCACTGCCAGCAGTTGCAAGCATTCGCCCACCAGCGCCTGCGGCGCTGCCGCTATGGTCACGGCCACAAACCCACCTGTGCCAACTGCAACATCCACTGCTATGCCCCGGCCATGCGCAAACAGATACAACTGATCATGAAGTGGAGCGGCCTTCGCATGCTGTGGCATCACCCCTGGCTCGCCCTGCACCACCTGCTGGACAGCCGTCGCAAGGCCCCCAGATTGCCCAGCAATCGGCCCCTGCCACCCTGAATCTGGCAGCTGCGGCGCCAGCCCCATCACCAGACCAGCTTGCATCAGTCCGGCTGGCCCACTAACCTGTGCTCCTTTTTTGACTGCCGCACGGCAGCACGCATGCAATGACAGGAACCCGGATGCATCAGCCCCCCATTTTGAGAGTGGCTCGCCACACCGACATGCACGCCATCTGGCAGATAGATGTCGACGTCTTCGGGGAGGATACCTACCCCGGCTTCTTCTTCCGTCAGGCCATGGATCTGTGGCCCGAGCTGCTGCTGGTCGCCGAACTGGATGGCAGGCTGCTGGGCTATGCCCTGGGCGGGCTGGGACAGAATCGGTCGCAAGGCTGGCTGCTCTCACTGGCTGTGTTGCCCGAGGCGCGCGGCTTCGGCCTCGCCGAGCGCATGATGCTAAAGGTGGAGCAGGCGCTGACAGACTTGCGGGTCGAACGCGTCAGGCTGACAGTGGATCCCGCCAATCCGGCCCAACGCCTCTACTTTCGACTTGGTTATCAAAAACTTGCCGAGGAGCGCGACTATTTTGGCCCGGATGAAGCTCGCCTGCTGCTGGAAAAACGGCTTGGCTGACCCGGCCGCTGACAACCTCTCTCCCCCCGAGTCTGATAATTGGTTACACTTTGCGGGTGTCATGCTCAATCCGCTTAGCGTAAAGTTAAACTCACTAACCGAATTAACCAGATCAGATGCCAGCCCAGGAGGCCCCTCATGTTGAAACGAATGACTCTTATTGCCCTGTTGGCCGCAACGACCGTCACTGGCTGCGCCAATAGCAATGTTTTCTCTGGCGACGTCTACACGAGGGATCGCGCCAAACAGGTGCAGACTGTCAGCTTCGGCACCATCACCTCCACCCGTCCCGTCACGATCCAAGCCCAAGATGAGTCTGTTTTGGGAACCATAGGTGGTGGCGTAGTCGGTGGCCTGCTAGGCAGCACCATAGGTGGTGGCTCCGGCCGTAACCTTGCCACTGCCGGCGGTGCCATTGGCGGCGCGGCGGCAGGCAACGCCATCGGCAACAGGTTGAATCAGGTTGACGGCGTCGAGCTCGAGATCAAAAGAGATACCGGCGAAATCATCGTAGTGGTACAAAAAGCCAGCCCCACCTTCACTACCGGCGCACGGGTTCGTATGACCCAGAGCAACGGCAGGGTCAACGTGGCTGTGGTGAACTAAACACACGCCACCAGCTGCCCACGAAAAAGCCCTCGCACTGCGATAATGCCGATCAGTTAAGGATCCATTGACCGATCCTTCTGATGTGTGA
>NZ_CAWNYS010000460.1:0-9329 GCF_963878295.1 Aeromonas sp. HMWF014
GCTTCACATCCTCCTTGTTCGGCAGCCCCAAGTGCTCCTTGGGGGTGACGTAGCAGAGCATGGCGCAGCCATACCAGCCGATCATAGCGGCGCCTATGCCGGAGGTGAAGTGATCGTAACCCGGGGCTATGTCGGTGGTGAGCGGGCCCAGGGTATAGAAAGGCGCCTCGTGACAGTGCTCAAGCTGCTCCGTCATGTTGCGCTCTATCATGTGCATGGGCACATGACCCGGCCCCTCTATCATCACCTGCACATCGTACTCCCAGGCAATTTTGGTGAGCTCGCCCAGAGTGCGCAGCTCGGCGAACTGGGCCTCGTCGTTGGCGTCATAGACAGAACCGGGGCGCAGACCGTCCCCAAGCGACAAGGCCACGTCATAGGCGGCGCACAGCTCGCAGATCTCGCGAAAATGCTGGTAGAGGAAATTCTCTTTATGGTGCGACAGGCACCACTTGGCCATGATGCTGCCACCGCGCGAGACGATGCCGGTGAGGCGCTTGGCGGTCATGGGCACGTAGCGCAACAAGACGCCGGCATGGATGGTGAAGTAGTCCACCCCCTGTTCGGCCTGTTCGAGCAGGGTGTCGCGAAACAGCTCCCAGGTGAGGTCTTCGGCGATGCCGTTGGTTTTTTCCAGCGCCTGATAGATGGGCACTGTGCCGATGGGGACCGGGCTGTTGCGCAGGATCCACTCGCGGGTCTCGTGGATGTTGCGACCGGTGGAGAGATCCATGACGGTGTCGGCGCCCCAGCGGGTGGACCAGACCAGCTTCTCCACCTCCTCTTCAATGCTGGAGCTGACCGCCGAGTTGCCTATGTTGGCGTTGATCTTCACCAGGAAGTTGCGGCCAATGATCATGGGCTCGGTTTCCGGGTGGTTGATGTTGTTGGGGATGATGGCGCGGCCGGCCGCCACTTCGTCACGCACGAATTCGGGGGTGATGTTCTCGGGCAGGCGGGCGCCGAAACCCTGACCCGGATGCTGGCGCAGCAGCAGCTCGGATCGCACCCGCTCGCGGCCCATGTTCTCGCGGATGGCGATAAATTCCATCTCGGGGGTGACCAGCCCCTGACGGGCATAGTGCAGCTGGGTCACCCGGCGACCGGGCTTGGCGCGGCGGGGCTTGGGCAAGTTATCGAAACGCAGGTGATCCAGCCCCTCATCGGCCAGGCGCTCCTGGGTGAAGGCGGAGCTGAGATCATCGAGCGCGGCTGTGTCCCCCCGCTCCAGCACCCAGCCTTGTCGCAAGCGCGGCAGACCGAGGCGCACATCGATGACGGCATGCTCATCGCCATAGGCACCCGAGGTGTCATAGACGGGGACAGGTTCATTGGCTTCGAACTGCGGGTGCTCTTTGCTGCCGCCGACCAGGGTGTCGGCCAGGGCGATTTCACGCAGCCCTACCCGGATATCGGGGCGAGAACCTTCGATAAAGATGCGGCGGGAGTTGGGGTGAGCCATCCCCTTGAGGTTGTCGATAAAGCGCTGGGCGCTGGCGCGCTGCTCGCGACGACTGGGGGCTGGCTTGCGCGGCTCGGAAACAACCTGCTCGGATACGGCCTGTTCAGTGGCGGATGATACGGAAGTAGACATAGCAAAACTCTCATTAACTGATTGAAGTTATGGGTGTTTGCTTGTCTGGAGTTCGAGGAGAAGTGATGAACTTGCGGCGGGGTGTTCACGTCAGGAGGGAGTGCGCGCGGGATGGTTCTCCGCTGTGCTGCGCTACTGCTGTCCTGCGGCTTTCAGGCCAGCAACCCGGAGCCCTGATGGACAACCGGACGGGACAGACTCCCTCCTGTGCGCCCTGACCCATCTCGGGTGATCCCTTCGATGAGCGGGGGCTCTGCTCTCTGTAGCGTGACGCCCCCGGCGCGGTAACCCGCAAGTTACCCTTGTTTCCCTTCGCAGGTTTTAACCTGATCAGGTTCCACGGATCCCGAATTAACGGTCTCAGCTTTGCGTCGTTCGACGGTCAGCACTCCGACAAGATGGCGCCAGTATAAGTGGGGAAATGGAAAGCACAAGCCTTTAACAAGATCGACCAGTGCAAACAACAACCGGGCCATGGGCCCGGTTCTCTTACTGCAACACACTGCCATTATTGGTTGGTAGCAGGGGTCACACTGAGGCTGACATTGTTGAAGCCAAGCCCGGAGAGCTCTTGTGCATCGAGCGGGATATCCAGTCTCAGACCCTGACCGGCACCCAGGTTGCGAGCACGGCTCGAGTGGCTGGCGGCAGCGACCGGCACGGGAGCGCCGATTTCGATGTTGCCGGCAAACTGGCTCTCGGCACTGAAATCACCTGTGATCCCGGCCCGAGCCGGGCGCAGCACCCTGGCCAGGTTATTCTGCATGGTAGGCAGACCATTCTGCTGTATGGTCCAGTTCCAATCCCACCACTTCACTTCACCCGGGATATAACGCTTGTCCCACTGGTAACGGATACTGCTGGCCTTGTCCTTGTATGGCCCTATGACGAAGGTGTGGTTCCAGTTCGGACGGTTGTCCGGATGGGTATACCAGGCATTGCCGCCCCAGCGCAGGAAGCCGCTCATAGTCAGGTCATAGCTGATATCGGCCTTGAACTCGTAGGGGTAGGAGATGTCGGCCTTATAGAGCTCTATCTTCACCGGGATCTTGGAGTGGGCCGGTACTGTCGGGCGCACGGACTGGGACAAAGAGGTGGTGGTCGAGCCCCCGTTCTGGGAGGCCCAGGACTGGTTTGCAGCAATCTCGATGGAGAGCTCGGTTTCCCCCACCAGCGGCCACTTGAACTTGTTCTTGGTGGTCACCTTCTCGCTCAAGCCATAGGTGTTGGTCTTGGACCAGTTGGTGGCAGTGTCGTAGCGCAGGGTAACGTCATAACCGGATTGAGGCGTGTCGCTGTCGTTGATAGCCCACCCCACTACGGTCTTGACCAGTTGGCGGTCAGACTGGGTCACATCGCCATGCTTGAAACTGTCAGGATCCAGGTTGTAGGCAAAATTGCTCACCTTGATGGAGGTCTTGTCACCACAGCGATAGCCGTCACAGCCACCATCATTGTTGCCACGGATCACCCAGCCATCGCCATCACGGGTCACATCCATGTCTTCACCGACATATTGACTGTGATTCCCCCCTACCCAGGCATAGCCGAGATAATGGGCCAGATAACTGGTTGGTTTGATGAAATTCGCACTGTCATGTACCAGCCGCCATTGCACATCAACTTCATCACCATCTGGAAGATCCAGGGCAGACAGATTCGGTATTTCTCCGGTGGCAGGATTGGTCGGATAACACCAGGTATTGGACGCTGTTCCTGGTTTTATTTCGCCGTTATAACCCGGACCCATAATGACCCAGCCATTGGCCAGCCCGCTTATTTGCCATTGTCCCATCATGCCGACAATATTGCTTTTAACGCTCTGCGCCTCTTCTCGATTGACGGGGCGATACTTGTCGCCACAGACCTCTTGACCCAATGAAAACAGGCGAAGCTGGTCTGGGTAGACGGGCTCTGCCGCTTGAGCCTGCGCCATCAGCAGGCCAGATATGATTAATGACAAGCCAGTTAGCTTTAATTTTTTCATAGCAACCCCTATATATTTAACATTGGCATGCATTCACCAACTTTATATATCAGCGGGTGGCATGTAGGTATAACCGTATCAGTCGCATCAATCTCATTATGCGATCAAACCCACACTTAAATATATAAAAAGAATTAATCGGAAGATATATTCAGCATTGCTTTATATTGAGCAATGTAATATCAGAGCGTGCGCTCTATTATTTCATTCGTCACTTAATAACATTTAAGAATCTCTTAAAAAAGAGATTTCTAATTTAGCAATTTAAACATTTTCCAATTAAGTGACCAAGGCCTTGGCATTATTTCTGCTCATCCTCCGGATTCGGGATCAGTATCTCGGTCACCTGACCCGCTTCATCACGGGTCAGCACCAGGGTACGCCCCGGTTGCAGATCGGCCGAGCCGCCGTTGAGCCAGCGGGTACCCGCATCGAATGTTATTGTGCCCAGCCCCTGCAATTGCAACGCATGACCCGTCACGGCGAGCAAGGTGCCCTCCGCCCGGCGCCACTGGGCAGCCGGTTCTGACTCAGGCGCGTGTCCATAAAGGCGAATATGTTCGGCGACGCCGTTGCGACTCAGGATGGCGAGCTTCATACCGGGCTTGAGGTCGGAAAACTGACGCCCCCCGGCCAGTGCGGCGCTGCCAAGCTCGAGCTCGGCGCCTTGAAATTGCAGCCGAATGCCATCGTTGTGTTCCAGCGCCACCAGCCACAACTCGTCAGCGCCTGCCTGCGCCGCCCAAAGCGGCACACCCAGCATCCATGCGCACCATTTTCTCGATTGTTCCATCTTCGTTCGTCCCTGAACAAAAAGCCCATGCTGGACAAGCATGGGCTTCATTCGGGAGCATTTCTAATCGAGAAGCAGAGATCGGATCAGTCATCCTCGCGGCAGCGGCTAAGGCGCATGCCGTCAAACTTGCACTCCAGCTCGAGCCAGCGCCCTTCAAAGGGAGCCAGGCTGTTGTCCGAGGTGGTGTAACCCCAGATCCGCCCAGCTTCGACCGGCCCTTCCAGATCCATTTCGCCCTTGTCATCTTCGTCCAGTGCTTCGACCTTGCGCACATAGCGCACACCGTTCTCCACGCCCCCCTTCATCTCGACCCAGGTGCCACCGAGATCGTCCTCGCTCAGCCCGTCCTTGAAGCGGGTCTGGTCGTCGATCACGAACGGCAGGCCGTTGACCATCAGCTGGCCCAGCTGCCAGGTGGTGCGGCCGGTTAACTTGAACTCGGCCGACTGCGCAATGCCAAGTGGCAACAAGATAAACAGCAAGAGCGCGCAGAGAGACTTCTTCATCGGGGATCCTCGGGGTTACACTGCCACACAGGATGGCGCGTCCAGTGTGAGACGAGCGTGAAATGCCAGTCAAAACCAGGAGATCAAAACATGAAAATACTGGTGGTGGAAGACAATCCTCAGGTGGCGGAAACCATCATGGATTACCTGGAGCTGTCGGGGCACAGGATGGACTGTGCCTATCACGGTCAGGCCGCGCTGCAACTGTTGGCGGAGCAGCGCTTCGACGTCATCATCATGGACGTCATGATGCCGCGCCTCGATGGCCTCAGCACGGTGGCCCGCCTGCGTGAGCAGGGGATCCCGACCCCTGTGCTATTTCTCACTGCCCGCGACAGCCTGGATGACAAGCTGGCAGGCTTCAAGGCGGGGGGGGATGACTATCTGGTCAAGCCATTCGCCATGGAGGAGCTGGAGGTGCGACTGCAGGCGCTGGCACTGCGCGGCCCCCGCTGCGACATGGGTGCCCTCAGCGTGGGCGAGCTGACGCTGGATCCTGCCAGTAGCCGCGCCACCCGCGCCGGGGTCGAGCTCAAGCTCGGCAAGATCCCGTTCCAGATCCTCACCCTGCTGGTGCGCCGCGCCCCCCATCTGGTGAGCCGTCAGGAGGTGCTCGACACCGTCTGGGGCGATGAGGAGCCCGACTCCGACGCACTGCGCAGTCACATCTACGCCCTGCGCAACGCGCTCGATAAACCCTTTCCCACCCCCATGCTGGAAACCCTGCACGGTCAGGGCTATCGGCTGGTGACCTCATGAGACGAACGACGCCGCACATCGGCCAGCCACAGGCCCGGCATAAAGGGAGCCCGCCATGAGCCTGCCCAGCCTGCGCCGTCGCCTGATCCTGATCCTGAGCGGGGCTGGCATGCTGCTGCTGATCATCATCAGCCTGCTGATGCTGGTGGCCGAAGACAAGATGGAGGAGCTGAGCCTGCGCCACTGGCTGGAGGCGGAAGTGACACGCTACAGCGATGACTGGCTGCGACTCGGCCCGGCTGCGGCCGCCCCGAGCCCCAGGCAGTTCTCCAGCTACTGGACCGAGGCGGGCCGCCTGCCGAAGTGGCTGAAACCCTACCAGACCCCGGGCTTTTTCGAGCACCAATTGGGCAAGGAGGACAAACACTTTCTGGTCACCCGCCACCCCTCGGGAGATGGCCTGCTTTATCTGGTGTTCAACGACGATGCCGATGACTATCTCGACCCTTACGAAGACAGGTTGCATCTGGCGACCCGGCTGATCGGGCTGACCCTGCTGCTCGCGTGTATCGGGTTTGGCATCTGGCTGGTGCGCCATATCACAGGGCCACTGCAACGACTGCAACACAGGGTTGCCCACCTCACCCCGGATCAGGCGGATTTCGAGCCTGACGCCCCCTGGCAGGAGCTGCGGGATATCGAGCTGGCGCTACTGGCAGGCAAGCAGGAAGTCAGCGCCGTGTTTGCCCGCGAACAGGAGTTCAGCCGCTTCGCCAGCCACGAGCTGCGCACCCCCAACATGGTGATCCAGGGTTCTGCCGCCCTGCTTGGCAAGGTGACGGACTTGCCCGCGCCGGCAGCCCGCGCCACCCTGCGCATCCGCGCTGCCGCCGACGAGATGGCGCTGCTCACCGAGACCTTCCTGCTGCTGGGCCGCAAGGAGGCGGTGGAGCGCCCACTGCAACAGGTCACTCCGCTGATCCGCCAGGAGCTGGCGCGTCTGGCTCCACTGCTGCAGCGGGAGACGCTGGATATCCGGCTGCATCTGGATGAGGAGAGCGAGGTCAATGCCCCTCTCTCCTTGCTCGCCATCGCGCTCGGCAACCTGCTCAAGAACGCCCTCAGCTATGCCGAGGGGCATATCGAGATCGAGCTGTGCGGCCCCGTGCTCACCATCAGCAACCCGACGACGGCAGCGCCGGATCAGATCCTCGGCTACGGCTGCGGCCTCACCATCATACAGCGCATCTGCGAGAAGCTCGGCTGGCAGATAGAGACACGGCTGGAGGAGGGTGTGTTCAGCGCCCGACTGGTGATGATCACCACCGACCTCACGGAGGCATAGCTCCCCGCATCCCCCGCCCGGCTCCCCGTTTATGCCAAAAAGCGGAAGAAGGGAGGCCAGAAACGACAAGGCGCCCGAGGGCGCCTTGTGTTAATACCGCGATGCAAGCCGCCAGCGGCTCATTCGGCAGGCTTGTTCTTGCGGCTCGCCTTGAGCTCCAGGAACTCGATGATCTTGCCCGCGACATCCTTGCCGGAAGCCGCCTCCACCCCTTGCAGGCCGGGGGAGGAGTTGACCTCCAGCACCAGCGGGCCACGGGCACTGCGCAGAATGTCCACCCCGGCCACATCCAGCCCCATGATCTTGGCGGCCTGCACCGCAGTCGCCCGCTCTTCCGGGCTTATCTTGATCGCCTCGGCCGTGCCGCCACGATGCAGGTTGGAGCGAAACTCCCCCGGCTGGGCCTGACGACGCATGGCCGCCACCACCTTGCCATTAACCACCAGACAGCGAATGTCGGCGCCGTTGGCCTCTCGGATGTACTCCTGCACCAGGATGTTGTTGTTGGTCTGGATAAAGGCCTCGATCACGCTCTCGGCGGCCTTCTGGGTCTCGCACAGCACAACACCTATCCCCTGGGTCCCCTCCAGCAGCTTCACCACCAGCGGCGCCCCGCCCACCATGGTGATGAGGTCGGGCACATCGTGGGTGCTGTGGGCATAACCCGTGATGGGCAGACCGATGCCATGGCGCGACAACAGCTGCATGGCACGCAGCTTGTCGCGGGAACGGGAGATGGCCACCGAGCTGTTGAGAGCCATGGTGCTCATCATCTCGAACTGGCGCAGCACGGCGGTGCCGTAAAAGGTGATGCTGGCGCCGATGCGCGGGATCACGGCGTCGTAACTCTCCAGCGCTCGTCCTTCGTAATGAATGGAGGGGCTGTGGGAGGCGATATTCATGTAGCAGCGCAGGGTGTCGAGCACCTCGACCTGATGACCGCGCGCCTGTGCCACCTCGACCAGACGGCGGGTGGAATAGTTTCTGGGCTCACGGGATAAAATGGCGATCTTCATGAAAATTCCGCTAGAAGGCAGTGCCTGGGCAGGATGGGGCGGGAGAGTATAAGGTGCCACAGCGCCAAGACAACGCCAATTGTTTCTCCTGACAACAAGACAAACCACACAGAACTGCACACTGCAATCCCGTTGTCACCGATATGTCAAACGGCGGCTCCAGGCTGGAGTGTCCACCAGCCCAAGGATGCCGCCGTTTCTCGTCAAAGATCAACCTGTGTCACGGGGGAGATCACGATTCAGTTCAGGTTTGGTCCCAGCCAGCGTTCTGCTTCTGCCAGGGTCATCCCCTTACGGGCGGCGTAATCCTCGACCTGATCCTGCTGGATCTGCGCTACCGCAAAGTATTTGCTCTCGGGGTGGGAGAAGTACCAGCCCGACACGGCCGCCCCCGGCCACATGGCGTAGGATTCGGTGAGCTGCATACCGATGGCCTGCTCCACCGCCAGCAGTTCCCAGATGCTCCCCTTCTCGGTGTGCTCGGGACAGGCGGGGTAGCCGGGGGCCGGACGTATGCCACGATAGTTCTCGCGGATAAGCTCCTCGTTGCTGAGGGCCTCGTCGGGGGCATAGCCCCAGTGAACCTTGCGTACCTGTTCGTGCAGATACTCGGCGAAGGCCTCGGCGAGACGGTCACACACCGCCTGGATGAGGATGGCATTGTAGTCATCGTGATCGGCTTTGTAGGCATTGGCGATGGCCTCTTCGCCGATGCCGCCAGTCACCGCGAAGGCACCGATCCAGTCGGGCTTGCCGCTCTCTTTCGGCGCTACATAGTCCGCCAGACAGTAGTTGGGAAAGCCCTGCTTCTCGCTCTGCTGACGCAGATGATGCAGCACTTTTTTCACTTCGCTGCGCGACTCGTCACTGTAGACCTCAATGCTGTCGCCCACGGCATTGGCGGGGAACAGGCCGATCACCCCAGCGCAACGCACACTGCCATCGCGCTCGAGTTTGTCCAGCATGGCGTTGGCATCGGCAAACAGCTTGGTCGCCTCCTCGCCAATGATCTCGTCTTCGAGAATGCGCGGATACTTGCCCGCCAGCTCCCAGCTGAGGAAAAACGGCGTCCAGTCGATGTAGGGGCGCAGCACGGAGACGGGCACGTTCTCGAACGTCTGTACACCCGGCTCGCGGGGCTTGGGCGGTTGATAATTCACCCAGTCCAGCTGCTGCCGGTTGGCGCGGGCGTGGGCCAGGCTGACCGGCCGGGATCTCGGCTGCTTGCGGGCATGCTGATCACGGGCAACCTCGTACTCCTTGTCGATGCGGGCGACAAACGCAGGCTTGAGTTCCGGGTTCAGCAGGCTCTGGGCCACCCCCACCGCGCGAGAGGCGTTGGAGACATAGACCACGGGCTCCGAGTAGTTCTGCTCTATCTTGACC
>NZ_CAWNYS010000461.1:0-1515 GCF_963878295.1 Aeromonas sp. HMWF014
ATCCAACCCTATTTGTGAAAATATTATATAAAAAATAGGATATCCCATGACCAGAAAAAGCAGAGCGGCCTTGGTCTCAGTTTGCTCCAATATCACCCTGATTATCATGAAGATATTTGCCGGGGCCTTGAGTGGCTCCGTCAGTATTATTTCCGAAGCCATCCACTCAGCAATGGACCTGGTTGCATCGCTCATCGCGCTGTTTGCGGTACGTCGGTCGGATATTCCACCCGATCAACGCCACCCCTATGGTCATGACAAGATCGAAAACGTCTCCGGCGTCATAGAAGCCCTGTTAATCCTGCTGGCTGCGGGCTGGATCATCTTCGAAGCCATCGGCAAGTTGATCACACCCACACCGGTCGAAAGTGTGGGCTTTGGCGTGCTGGTCATGCTGATCTCGGCGCTGGTCAACAGCGGTGTTTCCACCTATCTCTACCGGGTGGCGAAAGAGGAAGAGTCCATCGCGCTGGCCGCCGATGCCTTGCACCTCAAGGCAGACGTACTGACCTCTCTCGGGGTCGCAGGCGGCCTGCTCGGTATCTGGATCGCCGACGGGCTGGGCTACAACCTCTATTTGCTCGACCCCATAGTGGCCATCTGCGTGGCAATATTCATTCTCCGGGAAGCCATCGCCATGCTCAATCAGGCCTTTCAGCCCCTGCTGGATCACAGCATGAGCGAGGAGGAGCTGGCCATCACCACTCAGGTGATCGAGCAGTGCTGCCCCGAGCATGGTGGCTTTCACGCCCTGCGTAGCCGTCAGGCCGGACGCCGTCGTCATATCGATTTCCACCTGACCCTGCCCAAGGAGATGAGCATAGAGCTCTCCCATGCCATCTGTGATCAGATAGAGCAGGGCATCATGCACCACCTGCCCCATGCCATAGTGCTGATCCATGTCGAACCGAGCGGCCACGGTTGAGAGACGTGCCATGCAACCCGGAAAATGCGATAAATCTGTAGTGAACTGGCAGATAAATAACGAAAAAAAGCGTGGAACCCGCACTTTTATGGCCGTGGAGCACATTGCGTAAGAAATAGTCGACGAAAATGTGTTAGGGTATCCCATCCCCCAGCCGCCAGGAGCGCGCCGTGAAAAAGTTGGAAATGAAAGACCTCACCGAGGCCGAAAAGGCCGAGATAACCCTGTTGCTCCAAAAAGCCCAGGCCAATGCTGACCATCAGCTGACCAACGCAGAACGTAACAGGATCCGTGAGGAAGGCCGGCTTAAAATCGTGGCAGATCGTGCAGAGGCAGCCAAGGTGGCCTCCAAACTGGCTCGGGAAAAGGCCAAAGAGCGGGCCAGAAATCAGGTGCTGCCAGAAACCTTCAGCTGGATCGACTCCGTCAGCAACAAGTTCCGCAGCAAGCGCTGAGTTCGCTCACTCTTGATGAACGCCCGCCCACACAGCGCTGTGTGGGCGGGCGTTGATCGTTATGGCTCTCTCTACTTGATGAGGGCACCATCTGTACAAGCCCGACCGGCAACCACTCATCATGTTCACCAAGGA
>NZ_CAWNYS010000462.1:0-8821 GCF_963878295.1 Aeromonas sp. HMWF014
GCTCGTTATCGTGCAGACTGCGCCCCATGCTGTCTGCGATCTCCTGCAACATGGGCTCTTTACCCAGCATGGCGGCGTATTGACGGATCAGCACCAGAGAAGCAGGCTGCCAGCGCCCCTGAGCCAGGTTCCACAAACCACCGGCCGTGCGCCGCTGGGGATCCAGCACTTGCTCCAGCTCCTCGCTGGCGCCAATCTGATCTTCCAACTCCTGCTGCAACCTGAGCCGCTCCGCCTCGGCCAGCTCCTGCTGCAAGCGCAGCAAGGCCCCCACCAAACTGGCTCGCCACCGATCAAGCAGCAATCGTCTGGCCCCTTCAGTGGGATGGTCCACCAACTGATGAGCCAGCTGACGTCCCTCGTCGGCAAAATCACTGCCCCGCTCCAGAGCACTGAGCAGGGTGGGCAACTCGGTCACCAGCTGGGCGAGATAAAGGGAAATGAAGTGCTGGTAGAGCAGAAATTCCTGCTCCAGCGTCGAAGGCACAGGGGTATGGGCTATGGTGTCATTCACCTGATGGCGCCAGCGCTGCAGCCGCTGTTTCAGGGAACGGCCCTGTGCCTTGCCTACCCGGATAAAACGGGAGATCTGGGTGCTCGCCAACAGGGCAACCACCATTTCAGTCACCATCTCCCCTTCCGAGAGCGCCAGCAGGGCGCTCATGGTGCCAATCTCGATCATTTACCCCGGCTCCCCGCACAACAGTGGCAAGCGCTGTTGCCACTGAGCCAGCAGATCGGCGGTTTGGTCAAGTTCACGGGCCTGGGTGAAAAAGCCTTCCTCAATAGTCACCAGCCAATGCGAGCCGAGAAAATGGTGAGGCTGGTGGTCATCAAAGCGATGACGCTGACGGCGCAACTCGGTGCGCAGGGCCACCAGTTGTTCACTCAGAGTGGCCAACGTCTGGTACCAGGGAGCACTTATCAGCCCGGGCAAAGGCTCACGGCACACCAGCACCAGAGGAATGGGATGACGCTGGCTGTCGAGCAGGTTGAGACGCTGGCTGCTGTCGAGCTCAAGCTCCAGGGTCAACCCTGTCTTGCTGCCCGCGGGATGAAAGAGCACCTTGTCGCCACCAAACTGCCAGTGACCCAGTACCACTTTGTCACACTCCAGTGTCTCTACCAGCAGATCCGGCTCCTCCGGGCTAAGCCGGGCAGGGGTGAGCAGGTGCAACTGGATTTGCAAGCCACGCGCCCCTTCCTTGCGGGCCTCATCCAGCGGCAATTGCCACCCCTTGCTGCGCTTGCCCAGCATCCCCCTGTGGGGCTCGGCCTTGAGTGCCAACCGGGCACTTATTTGTTGTTGCAACGCCTGTAAGGCCGAGGTGATGGCCATATGACGGGCAATCAGTGACTGCTGCCGGTAACAGTGCAGACGGGCAAACTCTTCCATCAGCGTCAGCAAGGCGGTACGACTCTCTGCGTTATGCCAGAGACAATCTTTCAGCAACAGCAGATCCAGCGGTGCCACCTCCCGCCTGCCATGGAAGAAAGCACTGGCCTTGCACAGGCGTACCGCCTTTTTCCAACGCCGATCCGAAACGTAGCAAGGCTCATCGCCCATGCTGTCGAGCCGCTGCCGCAATTGATAGACAAGTTCGAACACCTCGTCGGGCAGCACCACTTGCTCTATCTGCTGTTGCCACAACTCATACTCCTCACTCCTGACTTGCAGGGCGGGAGAGAGGTGACGGGGAGAGACGCCATCACTGGACAACATGGCCTGGAAGTTGGCCTTCTCCTGCACCCTGTCCATCCAGACGCGCACCAGCATGCGATCGTAGAGAGCTTCCAGCCCGCTGTCCGGCGCCGGCAGCTCGTTGGAGGCGGTCACCAGCAGCCGCATGGGGATGGGGTGCTGGCTGTCGCCGTTGCGAAACTGTCGCTCGTTGATGGCGGTGAGCAGGGTGTTGAGGATGGCGGGGCCCGCCTTCCAGATCTCGTCGAGGAACACCACCTCGGCTTCCGGCAGGTAGCCCGTGGTCAAGCGCAGATACTTGCCATCTTCCTTCAGCGCCTGAATGGAGAGGGGGCCGAACACCTCCTCCGGCGTACTGAAGCGGGTCATCAGGTATTCGAAGTGACGCGCCTCGTGGAAGGCCAGCTTGAGACGGCGGGCGATCAGGCTCTTGGCGATACCGGGTGGGCCCAGCAGGAAGACACTCTCGCCGCTGAGGGCAGCCAGCAGACCGAGCCGCAGGGCATCCTGGCGCTCATACAATCCTTCTCCGAGTGCCGACAGCAGGCCTGGCAAGCGTTCATGAATGGGGGCAAGGCAAAGATTCTGTTGTGCTAAAGGTGGCATAAGCGCACTTCCGATACTGGGGTTGTCTGGAACCGGCACACCCGCAACTCGGTCGAATGTTCCCTGTTCTGCTGATTGTATTGTGTCGAGGCCACCTGCGGACAAAACCGTCTGGCGCATAGGCGCTGGGCCACCACTCCTGGCTAAAACATACCGCAAAAGATGCAGCAAAACGCGTTCGAGTGTACCCTGCGCAGAGCTTTTTTCACCAATGCAAATCAAGACAGAGCCACAGCCCATGCAAGATCCCGTGCGTCAGAGCACACATCAGGCGCCATCCCTTGAGCCAAGCGGCCTCACGCCCGATCTGATGCGTCAAACCCTGTTGGCCCGTATGGGGATACAGAGCTGGCAACTGCGCCGCCCGGCCCTGCTGGGGGTCCATACAGCCCCAGACAAGCAGGAAACCGTCGCGCCAGCCCCTGCTCGGGATACGCCTTCCGTCGCACTGGCCCAATCTGAGCTCGACACGCCGCCGGCCGGCAAGCTCTGGATCCTGGCCCCTCGCCTGCCCGCCCCGACCCTGCTGGCAGATCTGTGCCAGTTGCTCGGCATCACCGTCGACGAGGTGACGCTGCTGACTAGGCTGCCCACCGGGCACAAGCCACCCCAGCTCTGGCTGGAACTGGCCGATCCCGCCTGGCCCGATGCGCTGGTCTGCCCGCTCACGCCGACACCGGCCCAGAAACGGGCGCTGTGGCAGCAACTCAGATCGCGCCTCGGTTAAGCAACCCTGTTGCCCGGATCTGCCCCTTTCCTTCCGCCGCCCCGACCCAACCCGGAGTCACCATGCCTGAGTTTCGTCCCCTGCTCGAGACAGATTTCGAGCTGATTTACCCCATAGAACAGGCCGCCCACAAGGAGCCCTGGAGCCAGGCCAACCTGATCTCCTGCTTCGGGCCGCGCTATCTCAATGGCTTGATGCTGCTGGATGGCCGCCCCGCCGGTTTCTACATCTCGGATCTGGTGGCGGGCGACAGCTCGCTGATGAACATCTGCGTGCACCCCGACTTTCAGGGCAAGGGGCTGGGACGGGCGCTGTTGAAGGAATATCTGACGCGCAGCAAGGCGAAGGGGGCCGAGGCCTGGTTCCTGGAGGTCCGCGACAGCAACCGGACCGCCATCGGCCTCTATGAGAGCGCAGGCTTTGCCGAGTATTGCCGCCGGGCCGACTACTACGGTACTGGCCAGGATCGGGAAGACGCCGTGCTCATGTCACGCCTGTTCGACTTCGGCTAGGCCGCCTCACAGCAGCGGCGCATTGTCGAGAGCCAGATCCTGCAGACTCTGGGTGGTGTGCAGCACGGCTTCAAAGCCAGCCGCCGACAACGGCATGAAGAAGCCGCGCTGCCAGGTGACACCCGGCATCCAGATCTGCTGGAGATCCACCACTATCTTGATGGGCTTGAGCGGTTCTCCCGGCTGCTGCACATAGATGCCGGGCAGGGTCACCACCTGCGGGAAGCTGCGCAGTATGTGCTCGCTGCCATCCCCCGCATCCGGATTGAGCCGCACCTTGACCAGCCTGGCCAACACGGGCGCCATCTCCTGTGACTGCCACAATGTGGCGTCCAGCAGCATGCAGCGTCGGCACTTGGCACGCTCGATCACATAGAGCAGTGGATAGCCCTTGAGCTGGGCCAGCTGCTGCGCCCTGGCGTATCCGTCGGCGCCGCTCAGCCAGGGGCTCTCTTCCTCGCTGGCCATATCCCCCAGCGCAAACCAGAGCCCGCCAGCCCCGGCCAGCAACAGCAATACCCCTGTGACCACCCCCTTGATCCCGACACTCATGGCAACCCCCAAACGAATCCAATTCATCACCCCCCATCATGCCTCAAGTTTGCCCTGATTGCTGACTTTGTGATCCAAGACAAACGGCGCACACTTGTAAGCTGTAATCTTAGAGTTTAAACTCCAGCGCAATTTTTTGGTGCCCCTGCGGGCGTACAACTGTTACTTGAGGATGTTTGACTGATGCCGAAACTCCATCTGGTTCGACTGATGCGTGAACGTATCGCCCGGCTTGGCAACAAGGCCGCCCTGCGCGTACAACAGGATGGCCAATGGCGTGCCATCGGCTGGCGTACTCTGGGACAGGCCATGGACTACTGCGCTCAGGCGCTGATCCGCGCCGGCCACCAGCCCACCGAAATGGTCGGCCTCTACGCCCGCAACATGCCGGAGTGGACCCAGGCCGATCTCGGCATCCTCGCCGCCCGCGGTGTCAGCGTGCCTATCTACCCCACCAGCACCCTTGAGCAACTGCGCTATATCGTACGAGATGCCAACATAGGTCTGCTGTTCGTCGGTGAACAGGCCCAGTTCGATCAGGCGCTCACGCTGTTGAAAGATGGCGAGATCCGCCAGATCGTCGCCCTCGATGGCAAGGTCAACCTGCGTGACTGCCCAGAGGCCAGCCACTTCCAGGCCTTTCTGGTCTCCGGCAACCATCAGGCCAGCGAGCAGGAGTTGCGGATACGGGAAACCCAGTACCGGATGGATGACTTGCTGACCCTGATCTACACCTCGGGCACCACGGGTGAACCCAAGGGGGTTATGCTCGATTTTGCCAACATCGCCGCCTGCTTCGAGATGCACAACAGCCGCCTCGATCTCAACGAGCAGGATGTGTCGCTGTGCATGTTGCCGCTCAGCCACGTGTTCGAGCGAGCCTGGACCTACTACGTGCTCTACTGCGGCGCCGAGAACGTCTATATCCGCGATCCGCAGAAGGTGATGGATGTCATCGGTGAAGTGCAGCCGACCGTCATGTGCGCCGTGCCGCGCCTCTACGAGAAGGCCTACGCCATGATCCAGGCCAAGGTGGCTCAGGCGCCACGCCTGCGTCGTGCCCTGTTCGGCTGGGCCACCGGCGTCGGCAAGCAGCTGGTCACCAGCCGTCAGGCTGGCAAGGCAACCTCGCCGCTGCTTTACGCCCAGCTCTGGCTGGCGGAGCGGCTGGTGTTTCGCAAGCTGCGCGCCCGCTTCGGTGGTCGCACCCGCTTCCTGCCGGTGGCAGGCGCCCGTCTGGCCGACGACGTGAACTTCTTCTTCCAGGCCATGGGGCTCAACCTCAAGTACGGCTACGGCATGACTGAGACCACGGCCACCGTCTGCTGTTACGAAGACAACCAGTTCAAGCTGGGTTCCATCGGCACGGCCCTCAACGGCATAGAAGTGAAGCTGGGTGAGAGCAACGAGCTGCTGGTGCGCTCCCCGACCGTGATGCGCGGCTACTACAACAAGCCCGATGCCACAGCCGAGGTGATGACCGAAGACGGCTTCCTGCGTACCGGCGATGCGGGCGAACTCGACAGCGACGGCAACATCTACTTCACCGAGCGTCTCAAAGAGCTGATGAAGACCTCAAACGGCAAATACGTGGCACCGCAACTGGTAGAGGGGACCATCGGCAAGGATCGCTTCATCGAGCAGATCGCTATCGTCGCCGATGCCCGTCACTTCGTCTCGGCGCTGATCGTGCCCTGCTTCGAGTCGCTGGAGGAGTACGCCCGCTCCATCAACCTGCAATACCAGTGCAAGACCGAGCTGCTGCGCCACTCCCGGGTGATGGAGTTCTTCGATGCCCGCATCCAGGATCTGCAAAAGGAGCTGGCCAAGTTCGAGCAGGTGAAGAAGTTCACCCTGCTGCCAAGCGCCTTCTCCATGGAGCTGGGGGAGATCACCCCCACCATGAAGCTGCGCCGCAAGATCATCGAATCCAAGTACCAGAGCGAGATCGAGGCAATGTATAACCATGTCTGAGTACAACCACGCCTGATCCCGCACAGGTTCAAGGAAATAAAAAAGCCGCTCACTCGAGCGGCTTTTTGTTTGTGCGTGCCTGGCATCAGGCTGTCGTCGTGCTGGTACCGAAATAATCGGCCAGGAAATCATCAAACGACAGGCTGTCGCTGCGTTCCCGCTCCCGCTGCTTGGCGAGGGACTCGCGCGCCTCGGCGGCGAAGTAGGCCGGATCCCAGTACTGCAAGTCGCCTGCCAGCATCTCTTCCCGATAGCGGCTCGCCAGCTCGTCGCCGAAGCAGCCGTTGTCCTGACCGCTCTCCAGCAACTGCTTGAGCAGGCGGGCTGAGTAGGTCAGCTCCGGGTTGAGCAGCTTCTCCCTGTGCATGGCCAAGGTCTCGCGGTAGTCGTTGCGGCCACAGCAGCGATCCAGCAGATCGGCCACCTGAGCCAATTCGTCGAACAGCTTGATGCCGTGCTCCTTGAGGCCGATGGCGTTGCCCTGCTCATCTTCCAGCTCCAGGCCGGGGCGACGCCCCTCCAGCACCACCTTGTTCTGGTTGCGGCGATTGCGGGCCATCTCCTCGTCACTCAACACGGGGGATGGGCGCAACAGGCACCAGACCAGGAACAGATCGAAGAAGCGGATCTGATCCACATCGATGCCGAACGGGGTGAAGGGGTTCACGTCCACGGTGCGCAGCTCTATGTATTCGATGCCGCGCTGCTCCAGCGCATCCGAGGGTTTCTCGCCGCTGCGCGGAGTGCGTTTAGGCCGGATCGGGGCATACAGCTCATTCTCCAGCTGCAGCACGTTGTCGTTGAGCTGACGGTACTCGCCATTCACCTTGACCCCTATCTTGGCGAAATCGGGATCATGGGTGTTGATGGCACGGCGCAGGCTGCTCACATAGGCGGGCAGGTTGTCGTGGCTGATCTTGAGACCCGCCTGCGCGCTGTTGGTGTAACCGAGATCGGACAGGCGCAGCGCGGTAGCATAGGGCAGATAGAGGGTGCCCTTGCCGATCTTCTGGAACGGCAGGTTGCTCTTGCGCCCCTTGAGGAAGGAGTCGCAGATGGCCGGCGAGGCGCCGAACAGATAGGGCACCAGCCAGCCGAAGCGGTAAACGTTGCGAATCAGCCCCATGTACTTGTCAGAGATGAAGCGCTGGCTACAGCAGCCCTCGCACACCAGATCCTGCCACTCGCTCCAGAAGCTGTCCGGCATGGAGAAGTTGAAGTGCACCCCGGCGATCACCTGCATCAGGCTGCCGTAGCGGTTCTTCAGCCCCTGCCGGTAGAGGGTCTTCATCCGCCCTATGTTAGAACTGCCGTATTGGGCCAGCCGTATGCTCTCCTCATCGCCAACGAAGCAGGGCATGGAGAGCGGCCAGATACGCTCGTCACCAAGATGATGGATGGCGTGGCGGTGGATGTCGCCCAGCTGTTCGAGCAGGCTGTCGATAGAGTCGGTGGCCGGGGTAATGAACTCCAGCAGGCTCTCCGAGTAGTCGGTGGTGATGTTGGCATGGGTCAGGGCCGAGCCCAGACTCCTGGGGTGATCCCTCTGGGAGAGGGTCCCTTCCGGCGTGATGCGCAGACATTCACGTTCGATCCCGCGCCGGATCCCCTTGAGGGCCGTCAGCCGTTCCGGCGAACCCAGGGCGGTCAACAATTCGGTGAGTGACAAGCTAGTCGTGGTCATATTCACAGCTCAAATGTGTGGCCGCCCCACAGGGGGGCGGCACTATTTTATGAAGCGCCCTCAGGGCAGCTGCAGCGGATAGATGGGAAGATGAAGCTCCTTCAGGGGTTTTTCAAGCTTTTGCTTGTCGCCCACCACCACAATCACCATGTCGGCCGGATCGAGCCAACGGGCGGCGCTGGCTTTGAGCACCTCGGGTGACACCGTTTTGATCAGCTGATTCTGGGCCTGCACATAGTCAGGCTTCAGGTCATACATGATCATCTGCAGCAGGAAGCCAGCCTTCTGGCTCAGGGTTTCGTAAGAGAGTGCATCCTGCTGGGAGACGGCGCTGCGCATGTAGTCCAGCTCCACCGGGGTCGGGCCGGTCGCGCGATAGCCCTCCATCTCGTTGAGGAACTGACGGATGGCATCCACGGTCGCATCCGCCCGCACATTGGCGCCGGTGGCGAAAGTGCCCACCTCGCGATTAGCGGAGAAGCCAGAGCTGGCACCGTAGGTGTAGCCCTTGTCTTCCCGCAGGTTGAGGTTGATGCGGCTGTTGAAGTTACCCCCCAGGTTGAAGTTCATCAGCCCTGCGGTGAAGTACTCCCCCGTGGTATCGAACGGCATGGCGCGGCGGCCGATGCGGATCACCGACTGGGGCGCCCCCGGCTTGTCCACCAGGTAGATGCCCGGCTTGGCCTGTTCACCCTTGGGCTTGAGGCTGCCAAGGGTTGGCGCGGACCCCGCCCACTGGGTCAGGAAGCCGAGTTGCTCCTCCACCTGGGACTGGGCCACGTCCCCTACCACCACCACCTTGGCGTTGGTCGGGTTGTAGTAGTTCTGATAGAAGCGCTTCACGTCCGCCAGGGTCAGCTTCTCGATATCAGCCAGCACGCCATCACTGGGCTGGCCGAGGCGGTTTTCCTTGCCATAGACCAGCTCGCGGAAAGCCTGGCTGGCCAGCCACTCGGGCTGCTGCTCGCTCTGCTTCATCCCCTGCAGCAGCTGCGCCTTGACCCGTTCGAAGTCGGCCTCGCGCATGCCGGGCCGCTCATACATCTCGCGCACCAGCGCCAGAG
>NZ_CAWNYS010000463.1:0-3680 GCF_963878295.1 Aeromonas sp. HMWF014
ATCTGATTCACGATACCTTATATAAAATAGAACAATTAAGTGATTTGAGTGACATCTCTCCAGCAACTAATTTTAGCTATCAAGGTGAATTCAACCAACAAATCCCTATGATTGAGTATTACCTCAATCTCAATAACTCAAGTGTTATACAGAACTCAACCTGTGGAGTTAGCTGGGATGGTAGTACCATATCCACCTGTAAAGACAGAGATATCGATTTAATATTCTTGGTATCGCTAGCAAGCTCCGAGAAATCTGGGATGTCTAATAATGGTAAATTCGTAAGGGTTAGCATTGGTAAAGAAACTCAAGGCCGTGGGATCACGCTAAACCATGAGGCCATCAGAACAATTAAAAACAAAGAAAAATATAGTAGCACTGAGTTCATGAGTGCTCCAATTATTGAGGCAGCAACCTTCACTGTTAAATCAGACAAAAATTCACCATCTAAAGCAAGAGCCCGTATCTTCAATTCATTCCCTGAAAATATAAATCCTGAAAGCAGTATTAGCCAGGGGAATAAAGTCACTTATAATGCAACACTAAGTGTCACGGCGAAGCAGCCTACGCTCACCACAAGTGTCACCTCAGAACAAAGTCGAAATGTTACGATCACATCAAGAGAGTATGCAGTATCAAAAAGATTACTTAATGACCCCAGCGGCAGTGATGAAGCAATTTTTTCATGGGAGAGGAAACAGTTTAATAATGCCAAGGATAACATGAGGTGGTATGGCGCTCAAAACTCTTTAAATAGAAAAGACCCATTGATGTATGACAATATATCTCAAATGTCTTACGAGAACTTCATGCCTAGCTTTGATGTTACCTTTGTGAACGATGAAAAAGGAAAAGCTGGCACAGGAACGTTTAACATTGAAGCAGTAATTACACCCAAAGTATTCAAAGCATATGGCGATGTTATCTGTAGTACCACCCCAATTTGTAGAACAAAATTCAGAGGCGAGTCTATCCAGGCACCGCAATTGAAAGCAAACATTTCATTTAAAGTGGATTGGGATAACCCTGTATTTATTGGTCAGTGGCCAGTAAATCTACAGTTGGGAGGAGTATCAAGCAAATGCACTAGCATCATTGGAAACAATAACTCACCAACATTCACTTTTGAGACCTGTGATATTAACAACAATAAGAAACAGGGTTTCTTTATGGATAAATTTGGAAGACTACAAAGTATTTCCGCCATTGGGTACTGCTTAGAAAGAACATCAGATGATATCAGCAAGCACGGCGTATCCATGGGGCTATGTAATGACAATATGAAGCTTGAGCAGCATTGGGTATGGGATGGTGACAACCTGATTAACCAGCTTTATAAAGAGCAAGTTTTCGTAAATATTAGCAATAACGATGTTATTCTTGCAAAGGACAAACCACAAGGTAGCAACCCAATTTCTTATAGTCGTTTCCTGGAGTTATTTACCCCGATGTAGGAGCCCCCACACTTCAATAGCGAAAAAAGTTAATGAAGTTAATGTTCAAGGGTGCGTGACGCACCCTTTCTTCATTGTTGTAAATAATCGTTCATGTACAGGTTATTAAGAAGGTGCATTATTTAATAATGCTTTTCAAACATCCTGTTTTGTATCAATGTCATCTGCTTGGTCCAACGGACATGTTTAGCCAAATAAACGGAGACCCACGCCAACCCTCCCTGATCTCACCCATCGCACGATGCGCAACTGCTTCTAATATCGGGAACCACCACGTAACGCTATACCTCGCCGCTTTCAGTCTGGATAGCCCTTCGTTCATCAGCGTATGAGCCCTCCGTCGCTTCATCTCTAACGACGACTGGCTTGCCCCCTTCTGCAAGGGTTTTCCGGCCGGTCACAAAGCCCTTGAGCCGTTGTGCAATTTCCACTCCTTCCGCGCAGCTAAAGCACAACACTCCGCCAAAGTCGGGGTCTGGCGGAGTGTTATTTTGTGGCTATACCTCAGGGGGATCCATTTCCTTCTGTAGGGAGCAACCCAAACATGTTGAACTGGATCCTGGATTCAGAACTGGCCATTCAGACCCAGGCGGATAGTGTCGTTACGCTCGTTCGTGCCAAGAGCTGTTTTGTACGAAACCCCCACTTGCCAGACGCGTCCGAGGTTAAAGTCCACGCCCATCTCCAAACTAGCAAAATCGCTGTCCACCGCGTCGGGCTTGAACTGGTACAGGGTGCCTTCGTCACCCTGGTCGGTGTAGCGCATCTTGTAATCGCTACTGTTACTGAAGTTGTGGCCCCAGGCCAGGCCGACCTTGGGCGTGACCAAACCGATTTGGGTCGTCAGATCGTAGCTCGATCGCACGCCGAGGTAGGAGGTGAAGTTCTGCTGGCGCTGCTTGTCGTAGGACAAGCCGTAAATGCCGCCGCCACTTTCACGGTAGGCATCCAGGTATGTGCTGCTGGCGTTCAAGCGGCCGTAGGGCGTCAGCGACATAGGCCCCTGGCGGTATTCATTGCTGGCAGTCAGGGAGGCGAACAACTGATCGGCATCCCGCGAGCCACGGACATAGTCATCGGCGCTGCCAGTGATGTAGCGGCGCGAGTCGAAGCTGATGCGGTTGTAGCCCAGCAGGCCGTCGGCATGCACCTGCGGTGCCAAGTTCAGGCTCAGGTAGGTGGCGATGCCGATAGAATCCCCATCGCTGCGAGTGTCGTGTTTGCCGATGTCACTGCGGTCATTGCCGTAGCCGATACCGACACCAGCAATGGCGGTAGGCGACAGACGATAGTCGACACCGACGCCCAGGCTCAGGGTGGTGAAGCTGTTATCCTGCGCACCCTGTGCATGGGTCGAGCCGACGCTGACGAAGCCGTCGCTCCAGAACGCCATGGCATCCTGTTTGCAGTTGTTCTGCCGGGAGGTAGCGACTTCGCTTTTCTCCTGCTCGGTCTGGTTAGCCGAGTTCTCCAGCTGGCTCTGGACGGCTTTGGCGATCTGGCCCAACGGTACGTCGCGGCCTTCGTTGCGCAAGCTGGCATTGAACGAATTGCGGTCGCAACTCATCTGGTGCAGCTGTTCAAGACGCCGATTGAAGTTGTCCATCTGGATGGTGGCAAAACGCTCGGCTGCGCGGGTCTGGGCGTTGAGCAGGCCGATGACCTCTGCGTCTTTGGTCGGGTCCGGGCGCTCCTGGATCATGAAGCTGACAGTGCTCACGGCACGGGCTCCGCTACCATTCTCCAGGCTGAAGCTGACGACCGCAGTGCCGACGAAGGCGGCCGAAGGCACGAAACTCATTGAGAAGCGGCCGGTCATCATCGCCCGTCCGGCCGATGCCGGTGTGACCGCCCCCAGTGTAGCCTGGGTGAACGGGCCACCGGTGGCGCCCTGGGTCAAGTCGACGGTGGCCGACTGGCCCGCCGCCAGGATCTGGCTGGAGGCCGGCACGTTGATCTCCATGGCGGCGATGGTGATCGAGTAGGCCTGGGAGCAGCTGGCGCCGTTGGCATCGGTGACGGTAATGGTCAGGTTACTGGTGCCGGTGGTGCTCGGCGTACCACTGATCAGACCGCTGGCGCTGTTCAGGCTCAGGCCCTCCGGCAGGCTGCCGTTGCTGATGCTGTAACTGTAGGGCGCGGCGCCGCTGGAGACGCTCAGGGTCGCGCTGTAGCCCGTGCCGACGGAGCCGTTGCCCAGCGTCGTCGGGCTCAGGCTGATACTCG
>NZ_CAWNYS010000463.1:3692-3790 GCF_963878295.1 Aeromonas sp. HMWF014
AGCGCTGGCCACGGCGACGCTGCTGGCAGCGCCGCCAGTGATGTTCAAGGTGATCGGGTTGGCGCTGCTGTTGGCCGCCACCGTGGCGCTGACGGCGT
>NZ_CAWNYS010000464.1:0-10075 GCF_963878295.1 Aeromonas sp. HMWF014
GCCTTATTGGCCACCTCGAACTTGCCCGCCTCACCGGACAGTGCCGCATCCCGCCCCAGACGCTCAAACATGAAGTCGGCGAAAGGCTGGGCCTGGTCCAGCAGGGCTTCAAAGCCCTCCTTGCCAATCTGGCGGACCAGCGAATCGGGATCCTCGCCATCAGGCAGGAACACGAACTTCAGCTCGCGGCCATCCTGCAGATGGGAGAGGGCATTATCCAACGCTCGCCAGGCTGCTTCACGACCGGCGTTGTCACCGTCGTAGCAGCAGACCACCTCGGCGGTGGTACGAAACAGGGTGTGGATATGGTCGCTGGTTGTCGCGGTCCCCAGGGCAGCCACTGCATAATCGATGTCGTACTGACCAAGCGCCACCACATCCATGTAACCCTCCACCACCAGGATCCTGCGAGGATCCTTGTGTGCCTGCTTCACCTCGTAGAGACCGAATAGCTCCCGCCCTTTATGGAAGATGGGTGTCTCTGGCGAGTTCAGGTACTTGGGCGTGCCATCACCGAGCACCCGCCCACCGAAGCCGATGACCCGGCCACGCTTGTCGCGGATCGGGAACATGATGCGATCACGAAAGCGGTCATAGCTACCGGGACCACTGTCACGGGTGATCAGCATGCCCCCCGAGATAAGCAACTGCTCGTGATCCCGGCTGGCGCCAAAGCGGCGGCGTACCTGATCCCAGTCGCTGGGGGCATAGCCGATATTGAATCGTTTGACCACTTCACCGGTCAGACCGCGCCCTTTGAGGTACTCCACCGCATGGGGAGCGCTCTTGAGATTACTCTCGTAGAAGCGGGCGATCTGGTTCATCAGCTCGAACAGATCCTTACTGACGGCCGGTTGGCTATTGGCCGAGCTACCAAAGCTCTGTTCGCGAGGCACCTGCATGCCCTGCATGTTGGCAAGCTCTTCAATGGCATCGGGAAATTCGAGACCGTCGTACTCCATGACAAAACCGATGGCGTTGCCGTGGGCGCCACAACCGAAGCAGTGGTAGAACTGTTTCTCCTGGCTAACGGTAAAAGAGGGACTTTTTTCGTTATGAAAAGGGCAGCAAGCCTGGTAGTTTTTACCGGCTTTTTTCAGCCGCACTCGCGAGTCGATCAGCTCGACTATGTCTGTGCGTACGAGCAGATCATCGATAAAGGATTGTGGGATCCTGCCTGCCATAACCGTCCTGTTTCATTGCGGATAAAATAAAAAAGCCGCGCATTCCCAGGGAAGCACGGCTTCTTCGACCAAACAAGAGAGTTGCCTGTTACGCCAAGCGGGTTTTCACCTGAGCACTGACGGCGCCGACATCGGCACGTCCCTGAATTTTCGGCTTCAAGACAGCCATGACCTTGCCCATATCAGCCATGACGGCAGCACCACTTTCAGTGATGGCTTGCTCAATCAGTGCGGCAATTTCGTCTGCGGTCAGCTGTTGTGGCAGGAATTCCTGCAGCACAACGATCTCTGCGGACTCTTTGTCGGCGAGATCCTGGCGACCGGCAGCTTCAAATTGGCTGATGGAATCGCGGCGCTGTTTGACCATTTTGATCACGACAGCGAGGATATCCTCATCATTGAGCTCGATACGGGAATCAACTTCACGCTGCTTGATTTCTGCCATCAACAAACGGATCGTCCCCAGGCGAGCCTTATCTCTGGCAAGCATGGTGAGTTTTTGCTGATCCTTGAGTTGATCCTTCAGAGACACGGCATTATCTCCCGATTAGTACAGGCGGATACGACGTGCGTTTTCGCGAGACAGCTTCTTGGCGTGACGCTTTACAGCAGACGCTTTGGCGCGCTTACGAATGGTAGTCGGCTTCTCGTAGAACTCACGGCTACGAACTTCAGACAGGATACCGGCCTTTTCGCAAGAACGCTTGAAGCGACGCAGAGCAACGTCAAACGGCTCATTTTCACGGACTTTGATTACTGGCATGTGCCTTTCACCTCAGTGATATATTGTTAGCTGACCATCAGTCGATCAGCATGTCTTAAAATGGTGCGAAATTATACTCTGGACAGGGAATGAAAGTAAACCCGCAGAGATCGCTCTGGTTTAAAAAACCCGCGAAGGTTACCATAGCCGTCTCATTTTAGCAGTGAAATTTTTTAGCAATGCGTGTATTGGGCATAGAGACATCCTGTGACGAAACAGGGATCGCGATCTTCGACGATCAAAAAGGGATCCTTTCCCATCAGTTATACAGCCAGGTCAAGCTGCATGCGGACTACGGTGGCGTCGTCCCCGAGCTCGCCAGCCGGGATCATGTTCGCAAGACGATCCCGTTGATCCAGGCCGCATTGCAAGAGGCGGGACTGGGCAAAGATGATATTGATGGCATCGCGTATACCGCGGGCCCGGGTCTGGTTGGCGCCATTCTGGTAGGGGCGACCATAGGCCGCTCGCTGGCGATGGCGTGGAACAAACCTGCCATCGCCGTGCATCATATGGAAGGCCACCTGCTGGCCCCCATGCTGGAAGAGAGAGCGCCCGAGTTCCCCTTCGTGGCGCTGCTGGTCTCTGGTGGTCACTCCATGCTGGTGCGGGTCGACGGTATCGGCAGCTATCAGCTGCTGGGCGAATCCATCGATGATGCCGCAGGTGAGGCGTTTGACAAGACCGCCAAGCTGATGGGGCTGGATTATCCGGGCGGTCCCCTGCTCTCCCGTCTGGCCGAGAAGGGCACCACCGGACGTTTCCACTTCCCCCGTCCCATGACTGACCGTCCGGGGCTCGATATGAGCTTCTCCGGTCTCAAGACCTTTGCTGCCAATACCATCGCCGCCAACGGTGACGATGAGCAGACCCGCGCCGATATCGCCCGTGCGTTTGAAGATGCGGTGGTCGATACCCTGGCCATCAAGTGCCGTCGCGCCTTGAAAGAGACCGGCCTCACGCGCCTGGTGGTGGCCGGTGGTGTCAGTGCCAACCGTCACCTGCGTGCCCAACTGGCCGAGCTCATGGAGAGTCTCAAGGGTGAGGTGTTCTATCCACGCACCGAATATTGCACCGATAATGGCGCCATGATCGCCTATGCCGGTATGCAGCGTCTGAAAGCGGGCGTGTTCGAGCCGCTGGCGGTCAAGGCCGTACCACGCTGGCCGCTGGACACCCTGGATCCGGTGTGATCCTGCAGATCCGGCTGCAATGAAAAAGGGGCTGAAGGCCCCTTTTTGGTTGCTGTCAGCAGCGCATATGCGCCCTGATTGGTACTCGCTAGTTGGTCCGAAACAGCGCCTCGATGGAGAGCCCCTGCCCCATCAGGATCTCCCGCAGGCGACGCAGTCCTTCCACCTGGATCTGGCGTACCCGCTCCCTGGTCAAGCCGATCTCGGACCCCACGTCTTCCAACGTGGCCGGTTCATAACCGAGCAGGCCAAAACGACGAGCCAGCACCTCACGCTGCTTGGGATTTAGCTCCTCCAGCCAGTGCACAATGCTGGCACGCATATCGTCATCCTGCGACTCCAACTCGGGCCCCATACCACGTTCATCAGAGAGCACATCCAGCAGCGCCTTGTCGCGATCTCCGCCTATTGGGGTATCCACCGAGGTGATCTTCTCGTTAAGCTTGAGCATGCGATTCACGTCGTCTACCGAGCGATCCAGCGCAAAGGCGATGTCCTCTGCGGTTGGTTCATGATCGAGGCGATGAGAGAGTTCACGAGCAGTACGCAGATAGACGTTCAGCTCCTTGACCACATGGATGGGCAGACGGATGGTGCGAGTCTGGTTCATGATGGCCCGCTCTATGGTCTGGCGGATCCACCAGGTAGCATAGGTGGAGAAACGGAAGCCGCGCTCGGGGTCGAACTTCTCGACTGCGCGAATAAGACCGAGGTTGCCCTCTTCAATAAGATCCAGCAGCACCAAGCCGCGGTTGTTGTAGCGACGGGCGATTTTAACCACCAGTCGCAGGTTTGATTCGATCATGCGCTTGCGGGCGGCTTTATCACCTCGCAAGGCACGACGGGCGTAATAGACCTCCTCTTCGGCAGTGAGGAGGGGGGAGAAGCCAATCTCCCCCAGGTAGAGCTGGGTGGCATCCATCACCTTGTTCAGTTCCGGTGCCATCAGTTCATCGGAGATGGTCTCTTCCACCTCGGCGACGACCTCGTCCAACTCTTCTACTTCATGGGACTCGGATTCGGCGTCAAACTCTAACTCTGCATCCTGCATAACCAGTTGTTCTTGGCTCATGGCGTGTCTCCCTGACCTGAACCAGAGTAAGGCTTAACTCTCTGGGGTTAACGCTTTGGCAAATGGCTCATCGGGTTTATCGATTTGCCTCGATACCGGATTTCAAAGTGCAATCGCACATCCGGTGCGTCCGTGCTACCCATCTTGGCAATGACTTCTCCGCCCTTGACGCTATCCCCTTCCCTAACCCGCAACTCATCATTGTGAGCGTAGGCAGAGAGGTAGTCGTCATCATGTTTGAGGATAATCAGCTTGCCATAACCCCTTAGTGCGCTACCCGCATAGACGACCTTGCCGCCACTCGCTGCGTAGACGGGTTGCCCCTTCTGACCAGCGATATCTATGCCCTTGTTTCCCTGTTCTGCAACGGAGAAACCCTCGACGATCCGGCCTTGTGTCGGCCAGTGCCAAGATAGTTTCGACTGAGGCTTATTGTCTGTTTTTTGTTCTTTGATCTGAGCGTATTCTTTTGAAGATGGCTGAGCAATCGTTTTCTGTTTGATAAATGGGGTGGTCGTACCTGATGGCGCTGTCGCAAGGGGTTTGGGGCCGGTACTTTGTGGCGTGACCGGACGGGTCGCGGCGACCATCTGGCTACCTCCCGTGCTGGCAGACTGCACATTCAGCACCTGGCCAACCTGGAGTGCATAGGGTGCCTGCAGGCTGTTACTCTGTGCCAGCGTCTGATTCGACATGCCAAACTGACGGCCTATGCTGCTCAGAGTATCCCCAGGGCGAACCTGATAGGTGCCGGCACTGCGTGCAACCGTCTGGCTGCCGGCGGACGAATCGAACCGGATCTGTTGTCCCGGATAGATGTTATAGGGAGGGCTGATGCCGTTGAGGCTGGCAAGAGACGGTACATCATTGCCCGAGTTGAAGGCGATGGAGTAGAGGGTATCCCCTTTTTTCACCGTGTAGCTGTTGCCCTGAATGGCCGGCTGAGCCGTCCCCTGACGAGTCGGTACGGTCGAGACAAGGCGATCATTGCCCAATCCCTGTACCGGAGCAGCAGTCTTGCTGGAAGAGCAAGCGAGCAGCAGCCATGACAACACGACGATACTGCTTCCTTGCCAAACACGCGAACGCATAGTGGATCCTTAACGACTAAACCAGAAATAGGCCACAACGGCCAAACAAATACAGAGCCAGCCCAGCACATCCACATAGTGCATCAGCTTGCGCTCCATCTTCTCACCGCCCCAGCGCATCAGGCCCGCGACCAAAAAGAAGCGCATGCCACGACCGATCAACGAGGTCACGATGAAGGGCAATAGCGCCATTTGCAACAGGCCTGCCGTGACGGTAAACACCTTGTAGGGGATCGGCGTGAAGCTGGCAATAAAAATCACCCAGATGCCCCACTGCTCGAACCACTGCCGGGCCAGGCTAATCTTCTCTTCATATCCCACCGAGGTAACCAGCGGCTGCACCACGGGCTCCCACAGGGCATAACCGAGTGCATAGCCAAACAGCGCCCCCAATACGGAGAAGATCGTCGCCAGTGCGGCGTAGTGCCACGCCTTGTGCGGCCTGGCCAGCGCCATGGGCGCCAGCATCACGTCCACCGGGATCGGCCAGAACACCGACTCGGCAAAGGCGGTGATCGCCAGATAATAAGGGGCATACTTGTGGCGGGCCCACTGCATCACCAGCACGTACAAACGAGAAAACAAGGTCACTCAACATCTCCGTCGATCAGGGGAACAAACCTTACCGGCTCCAGGATCTTGCTGGTCAGCTGGGAGCCGGATCGCTCGATCAGCTGCAACATCTGCTGGCTGTCCCCCACCGGCAGTACCAGACGGCCGCCATCGGCCAGTTGATCGGTCAGGGCGGTGGGCACTTCGCTGGCCGCCGCCGTCACCAGGATCGCATCAAACGGCCCCTTGTTGGGCCAGCCCAGCCAGCCGTTGCCGTGCTTGGCGGAAACATTGTGCAGATCGAGCTGCCGCAACCGGCGTCTGGCCTGAAACTGCAGCGACTTGATCCGCTCCACTGTGTAGACATGCTCCACCAGATGCGCCAACACCGCCGTCTGATAACCGGAACCAGTACCAATCTCCAGCACATGGGCAGGAGCATTCTGGATCAGCAACTCGGTCATCCGCGCCACCATATAAGGCTGGGAGATGGTTTGACCGTGGCCGATGGGCAACGCCGTGTTGTCCCAAGCCTTGTGGGCCATGGCTTCATCCACAAACAGCTGGCGCGGCACTTTCGCAATCGCCGCGAGTACGCGGAAATCACGAATGTCCTGCGCGATCAGCTGGTTTAACAGGCGCTGTACTATCACACCTTCATCCCTGCAGGTCTAACCAAGCCCCCAGACCCGCCAGACTGCTGTAAGCAGTCATATCGATGGTCAGGGGGGTGATCGAGACGTAGCCCTGCTCGATGGCGGCAAAATCCGTGCCTTCTCCCGCATCCTGCTGACTGCCGGGGGGGCCGATCCAGTAGATGGGCTGACCACGGGGATCCTCGGTACGGATCACCGACTCCGCCCGATGACGGTTGCCAAGACGAGTCACCCTGATCCCCTTGATCTGCTCGAGGGGCAAGTCCGGCACGTTGACGTTGAGGATCTGATCGGCGGGCAGCGGGTGCACCATCATGCCTTTCACCAGTAGGGCCGCATAGTGGGCCGCGCTGGCGAAGTGGGTCTTGCCTACCAGCGAGATGGCCAGCGAGGGAAAGCCGAGGTGACGCCCTTCGGTAGCCGCCGCGACCGTGCCCGAGTAGATGACATCATCCCCCAGGTTGGCACCGTGGTTGATGCCCGCCACCACCATGTCGGGTTCAGGGCGCACCAGTTCGTTGACCGCCAGATGCACGCAGTCAGTCGGCGTTCCCTTCACCGCATAGCTCTCGATCCCATTAAAGCCGGTTTCGCTGAGACGAGTAACCCGCAGCGGCACCTCCAGCGTCAGGGAGTGACTCGCGCCGCTGCGGTTGCGATCCGGCGCGACAACGATGACCTCACCGCAGGCCGTCAACGCATCGCTGAGGGCACGGATCCCCTCGGCATGCACCCCATCGTCATTACTGACCAGAATTCGCATCGGACTGATTCCTGAAACCATGATCGGCCTCTTCGGCCTGCATTAATTCGCGTACCACACTGGTGGCAAAGGCGCCGGCCGGCAGGAAGAACGACAGGGTCAACGCCTCGTCGTCCAGCTGCCAGCTCATCTGTTCCGGCTTGAGCAGGAGCGGACGACGGTCCTGATCCAGGCCAGCCTTCTCCAGGCCGTCGCACCAGTCGCGGTAAGGCACCAGCACAGCCTGCTCGAACTCGGCGGCCGCCCCCTGGCTCGCCAGCCGGCCACGACCCCACTGGGGGGCAGTCAGCTGCACATCACCGGAGGCGAGACGGGCCTCGAGCTCAGGGGTCAGCAGCTCTTCGCTGAAGATGGAGTGGCTGCCCTTGAGCATCACGCAATCACCGGCC
This sequence comes from Aeromonas sp. HMWF014, assembly GCF_963878295.1. Lineage (NCBI taxonomy): Bacteria > Pseudomonadati > Pseudomonadota > Gammaproteobacteria > Aeromonadales > Aeromonadaceae > Aeromonas > Aeromonas sp. HMWF014. The sequence continues at coordinate 7,664 of NZ_CAWNYS010000464.1, forward strand.
AGCAGCTGGTGAGCCAGCCCCTGTTCGATGCGGGCGCTGACAATGGCATTGAACAGCATGCTGCGGGCGGCAGAGAGGTAGAGGGAGCGTTTGTTGCGATCATGGATCCGCTTGCCGGCAAACATCGCCTTGGCCGCTTCCAGGTTGTTGCCACCACGGCCAAAACGCTGCTCACCGTAATAGTTCGGCACCCCCTGGCTGGCGATAGCCTGTAGGCGTGACGCCAGTCCCTCGGCCTGTTCCAGCCCGGTCAGACGCAGGGTGAAATGGTTGCCCTTGAGGTAACCAACCCGCAATTTGCGGTTATGGCGCCTGGCTTGCAAGATCTGGATGCTATCGCTCTGGATGACCGAGAGGTCCGGCTCGCTCTTGCCCGGCAGGTGAATGCCAAACCACTGCTCGGTCACGGCGTGGCGATCCTTGAGGCCAGCCCAGGTCACTGCGTTGCGATTGACCCCGGCCGCATCGGCCAGCAGGCCCGCCACCCAGGCGGTGTTTTCGCCGGTTTTACGCACCCGCACGAAAATGTGTTCACCCTCGCCACAGGGCTCGAAGCCGAGATCCTCAACCACCACGAAATCACTGGCCTCGGCCTTGAGAATGCCACGGGCGGTGGGCGCCCCATGCAGATAACTGAGTTGTTCCAACATTATTGTTTCACCAGTAAGACGACGGCTTCGGTGGCGATCCCTTCCTTGCGCCCCGTAAACCCGAGTTGTTCTGTGGTAGTCGCCTTGACATTCACACGGTGCAAATCACACATCAGGTCGGCGGCCAGCACGGCGCACATGGCGTCGATATGGGGTGCCATCTTGGGGGCCTGGGCTATGATGGTCACGTCCAGATTGCCGATGACATAGCCTGCTTTTTTTACTCGGGCAAATACGTCCCGTAGCAGGATCCGGCTGTCGATCCCCTTGAATTGCGCGGCGGTATCGGGAAAGTGGCGGCCTATATCACCGGCACCGATGGCGCCCAGCAGGGCATCGCTCACCGCGTGCAGCACCACATCGCCGTCGGAGTGGGCCAGCAGGCCCTGTTCGTACGGCACTGCGACGCCACCCAGCATGCAGGGACCCAGCCCACCAAATTTGTGTACATCAAAACCATGACCAATGCGCATCATCAGCGGCAACCTCCCAACATGCTGAAACCAACCCCATCAATTTTGTGTACGTCCACACCATGTCCAATCCGGATCATGCTAACTCCTTGTTCGGGCCTGTTTGTTCGAGACAGTCTGTTCTGACTGAGGAGCTTATGCCTGTTGGCTTAAAAACAGCCCCGCCAGGGACAGATCCTCCGGCCGGGTCACCTTGATATTGTCGGCACGCCCTTCCACCATGCGCACGGTGAAACCGGCACGCTCCATGGCGGAGGCCTCGTCGGTCATGATGGCCCCCAAGGCCAGCCCCTCCTCCAGCGCCCGCAACAGGGTACGGCTGGGGAACATCTGCGGCGTCAGGGCATGCCAGAGCTGCTCGCGATCGACGGTGCCGAGTATGTTGCCCATGGCGTCTGAACGCTTCATGGTGTCGCGCACCCGGCTACCCAGAATGGCGCCACCACACGGGATGGCGGTGGCGATGAGCCGGTCAAGGTCGCCGTGGGTCAGACAGGGACGGGCGGCATCGTGCACCAGCACCCACTCCCCCTCTGCCAAGTGCAGCGCATTGAGAACGGAAAAGGCGCGCTCGGCGCCCCCCTCTACCCGCAGGACACGCGGGTCTGTCGCAACGGGCAGGGCATCAAACCAGCGATCGTGAGGAGCCAGCGCCACTATCACCTGGGTGATGGCCGGGTGAGACAGCAGGGCGCCGAGGGTATGCTCGAGAATGGTCTGTCCCGCCAGTTGCAGATACTGTTTCGGACAATCGGCGCCCATCCGGCTGCCAATCCCGGCGGCGGGGACTATGGCGGTCAGCCCGGTCTGGCGATCAGTCATCGTAGGCTGCATCTCCCGCGCTGGAGCCCTTGTCCTTATCCTTATCCTTGGGGATGATCCGGTAGAAGGTCTCGCTCTGCTTGATGTAGCCAAGATCGTTACGCGACAGCTCCTCTATGGCTTCAAGACCCGAGGTCAGATCGTCAATCTCGCGATAAATCAGGTCGTTGCGGTCCTTGAGTACCAGATTGTCCTGCTGCTGCCGGGAGATGGCGTCGGACAATTCGTGATAATCGGACAGGCCATTCTTCCCCAGCCAGAGGTCATATTGAAGCCCTCCCAACAGGAAGAGCAGGATAAGAGTGAGTAGCCGCATGCACTGAGTCTCCTTCAAGCGGCCTAGTTTCCCATATTCGCAGGCAAGACAAAAGGAAGCCAGTGTCCCGGATGGGCAGGGCCGGAATAAAAAATGCAGAAACGGCGCCCGGCGATGACGGAAACGAAAAAGCCCCGCCATATTGGCGGGG
>NZ_CAWNYS010000464.1:10087-11872 GCF_963878295.1 Aeromonas sp. HMWF014
CCTGGCCTTTCACTTCTTTCAGACCGTTGAACGGAGCTTTGGCACCCAGAGCTTCTTCGATACGGATCAGCTGGTTGTACTTGGCAACACGGTCAGAACGGCTCATGGAACCGGTCTTGATTTGGCCTGCAGCGGTACCAACAGCCAGGTCGGCGATGGTCGCGTCTTCGGTCTCACCGGAACGGTGGGAGATGACGGCAGTGTAGCCAGCGTCTTTGGCCATCTTGATGGCAGCCAGGGTTTCGGTCAGGGAACCGATCTGGTTGAACTTGATCAGGATGGAGTTGGCGATGCCGTTGTCGATGCCGCGCTTCAGGATCTTGGTGTTGGTTACGAACAGGTCGTCACCCACGATCTGGATTTTCTTACCCAGCTCTTTGGTCTGGTAAGCGAAACCGTCCCAGTCAGATTCGTCCAGGCCATCTTCGATGGAGACGATCGGGAACTTGGTGGTCAGGTCAGCCAGGTAGTCGGAGAACTCGTTGGAGGTGAAGATACGACCTTCGCCCTTCAGGTTGTACTCTTTCTTCTCGGCATCGTAGAACTCGGAAGCAGCGCAGTCCATGGCCAGGGTGATGTCTTTACCCAGTACATAGCCAGCAGCGGCAACGGCTTCAGCGATCACTTCCAGCGCTTCGGCGTTGGATTTCAGGTTGGGAGCGAAACCACCTTCATCACCCACAGCAGTGTTGTAGCCCTTGGACTTCAGCACTTTGGCCAGGTTGTGGAACACTTCGGCACCCATGCGAACGGCTTCTTTCAGGGTCTTGGCGCCAACCGGCTGGATCATGAACTCCTGGATGTCGACGTTGTTGTCGGCGTGCTCACCACCGTTGATGATGTTCATCATCGGCAGCGGCATGGAGTAAACACCGGCGGTGCCGTTCAGCTCGGCGATGTGAGCGTACAGCGGCAGGCCTTTGGCAGCGGCGGCGGCTTTGGCGTTGGCCAGGGAAACAGCCAGGATGGCGTTAGCGCCAAACTTGGATTTGTTCTCGGTGCCGTCGAGGTCGATCATGATCTGGTCGATAGCAGCCTGGTCCTTGGCATCTTTACCCAGCAGAGCTTGAGCGATCGGGCCGTTGACGGCGGCGAGGGCTTTCAGAACGCCTTTACCCAGGAAACGGCTCTTGTCGCCGTCACGCAGTTCCAGCGCTTCGCGGGAACCGGTGGACGCGCCAGACGGCGCGGCTGCCATACCAACAAAACCACCTTCCAGGTGAACTTCGGCCTCAACGGTCGGGTTACCACGGGAGTCGATGATTTCACGACCGATCACTTTAACGATCTTGGACATGTGTATTTCCTCAGGTTTCGTAAAAAAACAACAAAAATATGCCAAAAAAAGCGGCTGTGGCACAGAGCCTCAACCGCATTTATTTTAAATTACTTCAGATTACGCTTCTGATACTCGCCTGCCGCCTTCACAAAACCGGCGAACAGGGCGTGGCCATCACGGGGAGTCGAGGTGAACTCCGGGTGGAACTGCGCCGCCACGAACCAGGGGTGATCCGGGATCTCGATGATTTCCACCAGTTTCTTGTCGGCGGAGAGACCGGTCACTTTCAGACCTGCCGCTTCAATCTGCGGCAGCAGCTTGTTGTTCACTTCGTAACGATGACGGTGGCGCTCGTAAATGGTCGGGCTGCCGTACATCTGACGCACCTTGGAATCGTCGACCAGGTGGCAGAGCTGGGAGCCCAGACGCATGGTGCCGCCCAGATCGGACTTCTCGGTACGAGTCTCGACGTTGCCTTCGTCATCCACCCACTCGGTGATGAGACC
>NZ_CAWNYS010000465.1:0-1063 GCF_963878295.1 Aeromonas sp. HMWF014
GGCCGTTCCAGTTGCGATTGGAATTGGCGAGCCCGGAGCCTGACGTCGACGTTGGCGCCGTGCTTGACCAGCCGTGCGAGCTGATGGTGTGGTACCACGGCGAGCTGCAACGGCGGGTATGCGGGGTAGTGAGCGACTTTGCGCAAGGGGACAGCGGCTTTCGCCGCACCCGCTATCAGCTGCGGGTGCAGCCGGCGCTGTGGCGACTCTCGCTTCGCCAAAACTCCCGTATCTTCCAGGCGCAAAAGCCTGACGAAATCCTCTCCATTTTGCTGCAAGAGCACGGCATCACCGATTACGCCTTTGCCCTGAAAAACGAACACGCCCAGCGCGAATACTGCGTTCAGTACCGCGAGACCGACCTCGATTTCGTTAACCGCCTTGCTGCCGAAGAGGGGCTGTTCTACTTCCACGAGTTTGAAGCAGGCAAACATCGCATCGTATTTGCCGACGATGCAGCTGCATTGACCCAAGGGCCTGAGCTCTTTTTCAACCTCGGCAACCGTTCGCTGGAACAGGGTGCCTATGTGCGCCAGTTCCACTACCGCGAATCGGTGCGCCCCTCGGATGTAGAGCTCAAGGACTACAGCTTCAAGACCCCGGCTTACGGTCTCTCCCAGAAGAAAATGGGGGCTGAGCTCGAGCACCAACGGGATACTTACCAGCATTTTGACTATCCGGGCCGCTACAAGCAGGACGGCAGTGGCAAGGCCTTTGCCCAGCACCGGCTCGATGCCCTGCGCAATGACGCTGTGGCGGGCAGTGGCAAGTCCAACAGCGCAGCCCTGCTGCCGGGCCAGCACTTTTCATTGACCAAACACCCCAACGGCAGCCTCAACCCCGACTGGCAAATCGTCCATATCCGCCACACCGGTGAGCAGCCGCAGGCGCTGGAAGAAGAGGGCGGTAGTGGCCCGACCGTCTACCACAACGAATTTGGCGTAGTGAAAGCGAGCACCACCTGGCGCGCCCGCATCGGCAGCCCCGAGGCACCCCACAAGCCAATGGTCGACGGCCCGCAAATCGCGATAGTGGTGGGCCCGGAGGGGGAAGAGATTTACTG
>NZ_CAWNYS010000466.1:0-2091 GCF_963878295.1 Aeromonas sp. HMWF014
TGGCAAGCAGGTGCAGGGGGAGTGGATCCTCGCCGAAGATGGCCGCACCCTCTATTTTCCGAACGTCCAACCCGATAAGAGCTATGAGGTGAGCCTCAAGGCTGGGCTCGGCCCATCTCCCCAGAGTTGGACCCTCAAGACCCGCCCGCTGGAGGCGGGGGCCTCGTTTACTGCCAGCGGCATGGTATTGCCGCTGCGTCAGGAACTTCGCCTGCCCATCAGCGCAGTCAATGTGGACGAGGTCAATATCGATTTCTTCCGGGTCGATGCGGAATATCTGCCCCGTTTCCTGGCCGAGTATCGCCCCGGTGCCGGCATGGGCAACTGGGAGCTTGAACAGATCACCCAGCGGGCCAAGCGGGTGTTCAGCGGCCGCTACGCGCTGGAGCTCGATGCCAACCGGCGCGAGACCCGCCTTATCAATGTGAAGGAGCCGCAGCTGGCCGAGGCCGGTGTCTACTTTGCGGTGATGTCGCCCCTTGGCAACTACGACTGGCGCAAGGAGACCACATACTTTGCGGTGAGCGACATGGGACTCAGTGCCCGCCGTTACCGCGATCAGCTGGAGGTGTTCGTCAGCTCGCTGGCCAGCGCCGACCCGCTCAAGGATGTGCAGCTCTCCCTGCTCGACGAGAAGGGCAACCGGCTGCAGGTGCAAACCACCGATCCCCAGGGCCATCGCCGCTTCGATCAGGTGCAGGGGGCCCGCCTGCTGCTGGCCGAGCAGGGCAAGCATCTGGCGGTGCTGCGCCTCGATGGCGCAGCGCTCGATCTCTCCACCTTCGATCTCGGCACCCAGCCCTGGCAGGCCCAGCAGCTTTATCTCTTTAGCGGGCGCGATCTCTATCGCCCCGGCGAGCGGCTCGACAGTCAGATCCTGCTCAAGGGCCAAGATGGCCAGCTGCTGCCGGGGATGGCGGTGGAGCTGGAGGTGAAACAGCCGGATGGCCAGCTGCTCGAGCAGAAACGGCTGCTGCCGGACAATCTTGGCGCTGCCCACTACGGCCTGCGTCTGCCGGAGGATGCGCCGCTGGGGCGCTGGACCATCAATCTCAAGACCGCTGCTGGCAGCCGCTTCGAGTGGCCCTTCCTGGTAGAGGAGTTTTTGCCGGAACGGCTCAAGCTGCAGCTTGGCAAGGGGCCGGATGGTGAATTGCTGACCCCGCAACAGGCGCTCACCCTGCCGCTGCAAGGGGACTATCTCTACGGCGCGCCAGCGAGCGCCACCAAGGCGAAGGCGGAGGTGAAAATCAGCCGCGCCACCATGCCTTTCACCCAATGGCAGGAGTTCACTCTGGGTGACGTGCTGCTGGCCGAGCAGGCCAAGGATCTTGAACCCCTCAATCTCACTCTCAATGCGCAGGGGCAGGGGACTTTCTCGCTGCAAAATGAACTCGATGGGGTACGCGCCCTCGGGCCGCTTGAGGTGGCTTATCGGGTTTCCTTGTCCGAGCCCGGTGGCCGCGCCGTCAATCGCAGCCGCACCCAGTATGGCTGGCCTGCGGGCAGCCAGTGGCCGGCGCTCAAGGCCGACTTCGTGGCCGAGCGGGTGGAAGGGGGCAAGCCGCTCCCCTTCCAGATCCTCAACCTCGATGAACAAGGTCAGCCGGTGGCGGGGGCGGTGAAGGTGCGCCTTATCAACGAGTACCGCGACTATTACTGGCACTACGCCGATGGCGAGGGGTGGAAGTACGAGTTCAACAGCCAGCCCTATCTTGAGCTGGAGCAGAGCTTGCAACTCGATGGCAAGGGGCCGACCGCCCTCAGTTTGCAACTGGCGGCGGGCTGGTATCGGTTGGAGGTTGAGAACAGCCAGGGCCATCAATCGAGCCTGCGGGTGGAGATCGGCAGTTACGCCTGGGGCGGCGGTGGCGAGCAGGCGCGGCCTGACAAAATCGCCATCACCCTCGACAAGCGCGCCTATCTGGCGGGCGACAAGGCAACAGTGACGCTGGTGGCACCGCGCGCCGGCAAGGGGTTGCTGATGGTGGAGGATGGCGATGGCCTGCGCTGGTGGCAGCGTATCGAGCTTAACGCAGCCGGTGGCGATGCCAAGGATGCCCGCGGCGAGTTCGAGATCCCGGTCAGCCC
>NZ_CAWNYS010000467.1:0-11369 GCF_963878295.1 Aeromonas sp. HMWF014
CCGGAGAGCAGCACGGCGCGGGTGTTGGGCAACTCGGTCAGCGGTTTGTCCGGATCCTCTGCCGCCAGCGGTTCGTTGCTGGCGGCGATCTTCAGCAGTCCCAGATAGGCCAGCGCCAGCAGCAGGCTGATCCCCGGCAGGGCGAAGTCACCTAGCACAGGTTTGAGCCAGCCCAGACCATAGTAAACCGCCATCGACAGGCCGCTGATGAGGGTGGCGCCGAAGGCAAAACCGGTCAGACGGCGCAGCCAGGGCTTGGGCTGATGGCCACCGATGGGCTGCATGCCGAGCTTGAGCGCTTCCAGATGGACGATGTAGAGCAGGGCTATGTAGGAGATGGTGGCAGGCAGGAAGGCGTGCTTGATGATCTCGACGTAGGGAATGCCCACGTACTCCACCATCAGGAAGGCGGCCGCACCCATCACAGGGGGCATGATCTGGCCGTTGACCGAGGAGGCCACTTCCACTGCCCCCGCCTTCTCGGCGCTAAAGCCCACCTTCTTCATCATGGGAATGGTGAAGGTGCCCGTGGTCACCACGTTGGCAATCGACGAGCCTGAGATGAGGCCGGTCAGGCCGGAGGCTACCACTGCCGCCTTGGCTGGACCGCCGCGCAGGTGGCCAAGCAGGCTGAAGGCGAGCTGGATGAAGTAGTGACCGGCGCCGGCCCGCTCCAGCAGGGCGCCGAACAGCACGAACAGGAACACGAAGCTGGTGGAAACGCCGAGGGCAATCCCGAACACCCCTTCAGTGGTGATCCACTGATGGTTGGCCAGCGCGGTAAAGCTCACTCCTCGATGCGCCAGCAGGCCCGGCATCCAGGGTCCCGCCAGGCTATACGCGAGAAACAGCAGGGCGATGATCGCCAGCGCCGGCCCCAGAGCACGGCGCGCCGCTTCCAGCAGCAACGGCAAACCGATGCAAGCGGTGATCAGATCTTCGGTGGTCAGGCTGCCCGGCCGCAGGGCCAGCGCCTGGTACATCACAAACAGGTAGCAAGCCGCCCCGGCGGCGATGAGCCCCAAGGCTATGTCGCCGAGCGGCACCCGATCCCGTGGCGATGAACGAAACGCCGGAAACACCAGATAGGCCAGCAGCAGGGCGAAGGTGAGGTGAATGGCGCGGGTTTCGGTGTCATTGAGTACGCCAAAGCCCAACATGAAGGGCAGCGGCGAGGCGATCCAGAGCTGGAACAGAGACCAGGCCAGCGCCAGTGTGGTGATGAGCCCGCCCATGAGGCCGAACGGCAGACGAGCGCCCACATCCTGGGCGATCAGTTCCTCGGTAGAGAGTTGTTTATCTTGCATAGGGTTAACTTGTGCCAACGAGTACAACAAGAGCGACACCCGCCCCCGCAATTGGGCTGCGGCTGACGGGTGTCGAAGAGAGTGACCTGGGCCCTTGGGCCGTCAATCAGAGCCAGCCGCGCTCCTTGTAGTAGCGGGCAGCCCCTTCATGCAGCGGCGCAGAGAGTCCCACCTTGATCATGTCGGCCTCTTGCAGGTCGGCGAAGGCCGGGTGCAGGCGCTTGAAGCGATCCAGGTTGCCGAACACCGACTTGACCAGCTGATAGACCACTTCAGGATCTGTCTTGGCGCTGGTGGAGAGCACCGCCTTGCCGCCGATAGACGGGGTTGGCTGGTCGCTGCCCTTGTAGATGCCGCCGGGGATTTCAGCCTTGCTGTAGTAGCTCTTCTCGGCCAGCAGCTTGTCGATATCCGCGCCGGTCACCGGTACCAGTACCGCATCGGTCGTGGTGGAGGCTTCCTGGATGGCGCCGTTCGGGTGACCGACGAAGTAGCTCATGGCGTCGATGTTGTTGTCGCCGAGGGCGGAGGCCTGCTCAGCCGGTTTCAGTTCGGAGACCAGGCCGAAGTCACCCTTCTTCCAGCCTTTGACCGCCATTATCTCTTCCATGGTGTCACGCTGGCCGGAGCCCGGGTTGCCGATGTTGACGCGCTTGCCCTTCATGTCGTCGAAGCCGGCGATGTTGGCATCACGGCGCGCCAGTATGGTGAACACTTCGCTCTGCAGGGAGAGGACGGCACGCATGTCATCCATGGCCCCTTCAGCCTGGAAGGGGGGCAGGCCTTTCATCGCCTTGTATTGATGGTCGGACTGCATGATACCGAAGTTGAACTCACCACTGCGGATACCGTTGACGTTGGCCACACCGCCACCGCTGGCCGGGGCGTTGCACTTGATCTGGTGATCGGCAACACCGCGATTGAGGAAGCGGCAGATAGACTGGCCAGCGACATAGTAAACACCGGTCTGACCGCCAGTGCCTATGGTCACGAAGCGCTCCTGCGCCTGCAGCGGACCACCAAACGAAACACCGACCAGGGCAGCCGACAGGGCACACGCCAGGGAAAATCCTTTCATGTTGTTCATCCTTTTTGATTGATTCAGCTCGCCCGTTCCACGGGCGAATGCCGGACAAACCACCGTTCTGCACCGGTGGTCATCCATGACCTCGATATGAGGAATCGGGTGAACGGCGAGCGTTCCCCAAAAAGCCACCAGCATCCTGTGGTGAGACAGTCGGCGTCATGCCAACCGAAGATAATTGACCCGGAGGGGATCAATCAAAGCGTCATAGCGGCTTCGATTAAGCACATGGCGCCAACATAAATCAAACAAAAACATAAAATGATGGATATGAATGACGAGAAATTTGAAGCCGATCATTAATTTACTGCTCAGGGATTAATTGGATGTGCTACTGGTTGGCAGGCGGGAGGATAGAGATAAGATTCTTTTGCAGCCCTTTACTGGCAAGGGCTGCAACCTTGGTGACTTATGCTTTTGGCTTGGCCAGATCCAGGATAAACGCAAACTCCAGCGCGATATCCTCATAAGCCTTGAAGCGACCGGACTTGCCGCCGTGACCGGCATCCATGTCGGTATTCAGCAACAACTTGTTATCATCCGTCTTCAGCTCGCGCAGCTTGGCCACCCACTTGGCAGGCTCCCAATACTGTACCTGGGAGTCATGCAGCCCCGTGGTCACCAGCATGTTCGGGTAGGCCTGTGCCTTGACCTGATCGTAGGGGCTATAAGCCTTCATGTAGTCGTAATAACGCTTCTGGTTCGGGTTGCCCCACTCGTCGTACTCCCCGGTGGTGAGGGGAATGGATTCGTCCAGCATGGTAGTGACCACGTCGACAAAAGGCACCTGAGCCACCACGCCATGATAGAGCTGGGGCGCCTGATTGATGACAGCCCCCATCAGCAGGCCGCCGGCGCTGCCGCCCATGGCGTAGACCTGATCCCTGGCGCCATAACCCTGCGCCATCAGCGCCTCGGTCACGTCGATGAAGTCGTTGAAGGTATTCTGCTTTTTCAGCAGCTTGCCGTCTTCATACCAGTGGCGGCCCAGCTCCTCGCCGCCCCGAATGTGGGCGATGGCATAGACGAAGCCCCGGTCCAGCAGGCTCAGGCGAGCCGTGCTGAAATCGGGATCCATGCTGGCGCCGTACGAGCCATAGCCGTAGACCAGTAACGGATTTTTTTGCGACCCGGCACTCTCTTTCTTGAACAGATCCGTGCGATAGACCAGCGACACCGGCACGGTCACCCCATCGCGGGCGGTCACCCAGAGGCGCTCGCTGGCGTACAGCTCCGGCTTGAAGCCCGCCACCGCTTGCTGTTTGAGCAGGGTACGCTTGCCGCTGGCCATATCCAGCTCATAGGTGGACGACGGTGTGGTCATGGAGGAGTAACCGTAGCGCAACTGGCTGGTCTCCGGTTCCGGGTTGTAGGCGAGCCAGGTGACATAGGCGGGATCGTCGAAGGCGATCTCTTTCTGCTCGCCGCTCTGCCAGTTGATCTGGCGCAGCCGGGTCAGCCCCTGATTGCGCTCCTCCAGCACCAGCCACTCCTTGAACAGGGCATAGCTCTCCAGCAACACGTCCGGATTGGGGGCAATCACCGCCTTCCAGCGCTCGACCGGGCTCTCCTTGGTCTCGTACAGGCCAAAGTTCTTGCCGTCCTTGTTGGATCGCACATAAAAGCGACCGCGGTAGTGATCCAGGCTGTATTCGTGATCCACCTGACGGGGCAGGAACAGCCGTGGTGCCTGGGTCGGCACGTTGGCGTCGATGAGGCGCGCCTCGCCCGTGGTGGTGCTGGAGAGGGCGATGACGATGAAATCTTCCGAGGTGGTGGCGTAGAGGCTGACGTAGAAGGTGTCGTCCTTCTCCTCATACACCAGGGTATCTTTCGCCGGATCCGAGCCAAGCTCGTGGCGATAGACCTGATAAGGCAACAGGGTCTTGGGGTGCTTGCGCACGTAGAACACCGTCTTGCTGTCGTTGGCCCACACCAGGTTGCCGGAGGTGTTCTCCAGCTTGTCTGAGGCCCACTTGCCGCTCTCCAGATCGAGGAACTGGATCTGGTACTGACGGCGCGAGAGGAAATCTTCCGCCACCGCCAGCCAGCGGTTGTTGCGACTCACCTCCAGGGTGCCAAGAGAATAGAACTCGTGCCCCTCTGCGCGCAGGTTGCTGTCGAGCATCAGCTCGGGCTCCTGCGACCCTTCCACCTTGCTGCGGGAATAGATACCGTACTCCTTGCCCGGCTCATAGCGGGTCTGGTAACGGTAGCCGTTCTTCACATAGGGGACGGACTCATCTTGCTGGGGAATGCGGGCCACCATCTCCTGGTAGAGCTGGTCTCGCAGCGGCCTGGTTGGCTTGAGCATGGCCTCGGTATAGGCGTTCTCCGCCTCCAGGTAGGCCAGCACCTCGGGTTTCTGGCGCTCGTCATCGCGCAGCCAATAGTAGTTGTCGACCCGGGTATCTCCGTGTTTCTTGATGGTGTGAGGGTGTTTGGTGGCCACGGGAGGCTGGATAAGGGTATCGCTTGTGGGCATGGCGGACTCATCATTGGCATATGAACAGGGAACGGCGGCCAGGCAAGCCAGCAGCAGAAGCCCTCGGGAAAAGGTAAACATGTCGCATCCTTTGCGCTTTAAAAGGGTTAGCAGACCTGAGCCTTGGCTCCTGGGATAGGGGATCAATCTGCCCCTTGTCGCCCCCAGTTGCAAGTTATCACCCCGTAAAACCCGCAAGAACAGGTAAAAGGGCCGCTATCTCGCGACAGCGGCCCTCAAACCTGACCATGAGCGACACAGGTTCGCTCAGGTGTGCCTCACATGATGGAGTCGTGCCTGCTCATGGCCAGTTTGCGTCAGCCGGAGTAGCTCGACCAGACCCTGGTCGCGCCCTCATCACTGATGCTCAGCACCTGGTAGGGCTGACCCGGAATATCCATGCCTGGCGCACTCTGGGGCATGCCCGGAATGGTCAGGCCGCGGATCGTCGGTTTTTCCTTGAGCAGCTTCTGCACATCGGCGGCGGGTACATGCCCCTCCACCACATAGCCATTCACCACACCCGTGTGGCAGGACGCCAGCTGCGGTGTGATGCCGTACTGCTGCTTGATGGGATCGAGCTGCTCGGTTTCGACGACCTTGACCTCAAAGCCGTTCTCTTCCATGTGCTTGATCCAGGTCTTGCAACAGCCGCAATACTGGGACTTGTAGACGGTCATCTGCTCCGCGGCCAGGGCGGAGAAGCTGACAGTACCGGCCAGCAGGGCCAGTAACAGGGACTTGTACATAACTCACCTCAGATAAGAAGACATACCCAAAAAAACAGGGGAACTCGACTCAACCGGGATGACGAGGCGGACGCTCGAGCCGTTCGAACGGCACCTCAGGCGTGAATAGGGAGGGGGAGAGAAACTGTGGCCTATCCGGTTCCAGCACGGCCACCGTCAGGCTGTCGCTGGTGAGCACCGTCATGACCAGCGCCGAGGTGAAGCTGCCGCATGGCATGGCCTTCTCCAGGGTGCGCTCGCTCTGGCTGCAATGGGGCGTCAGAGTACAGAGATCGGTCGCCGCCCGGCTGCCAAACGACATCAGCACCATCAGCAGACTCCACAGAGGGAGCCAGCGGCGGGCGCGAGCAAGTTGGCGACGGGTCAGAACCATGACATGACTCATTGATCGGAGGAACCCCATGGTAACCCCTGGCCCAGGGGGAGGGTCAAGCCCTCCCCTCTATGGTTGGATGTAAGTAGTCTGGCGGGGCGCGATTCACCCACGTATCCCCGCGTCCGGCGTTGCGCAATCTGATCCCGGAACTGGCGGGCTATTGCGCTTCTTGCTAACGTCGCAGCTCAATACATCTTCTTTTCACCGGTATTAGGCCCATCTTCAGGTTATGACCCCATGAAACGCATTCTGGTTATCTTTTCACACCCGGCCCTGCAGAGCTCCAGGGCCAACAAGCAGCTGCTGCAAGCTGTCTCCGACCTGGAGGGGGTCACGGTGCACGACCTCTACCAGCACTACCCGGACATGTTCATCAATGTGAAGCGGGAGCAGGCCCTGCTGTCGGAACACGACATCATCGTCTTTCAGCACCCCTTCTACTGGTACTCCTGCCCCGCCATCATGAAGGAGTGGATGGATCTGGTGCTGGAGTATGGTTACGCCTACGGCCCCGAGTCCCACGCCCTCAAGGGCAAGCAGTGGCTGAGTGCCATCACCACGGGGGGGGCCCCCGACTCCTATTGCAGCGAAGGCTACAACAGCCGTCCGCTGCTCGACTTCCTGCTGCCGTTCCAGCAAACGGCGCAGCTGTGCGGCATGAGCTGGCTGCCACCGTTCGTGCTGCACTCCTTTCACAAGATCAAGGATCCGAAGGCGCTGCGTCGCTGTGGCCAGGATTATCGCCAGCTGCTGTGTGCCCTGCGCGACGAGCAGCTGACCCCGGCCCAGCTCGGCGGCAGCCCCTATCTGCGGGATCTGCTGGAGGTGCTCTCATGAAACACTGCCTGTCATTTGGCCGACCCTATGAGCCGGGCCAGAGATTCGAACGGAGGGCTGGCTGATGGGTCACGGATTAATGTTTGATGCGCTTATCTACCTCTCGGCGGCGGTGATCGCCGTGCCGCTGGCCAAGCACTGGGGGCTGGGGTCCGTACTCGGCTACCTGCTGGCGGGCATCATCATAGGTCCCTTCCTGCTCGGGCTGGTGGGACAGCAGAAGGATGTGATGCACTTCGCCGAGTTCGGCGTGGTGCTGATGCTGTTTCTGGTCGGGCTGGAGCTGCGCCCTGCCCTGCTGTGGCAACTGAAGGGGCCCATCCTCGGCACCGGTGGCCTGCAGGTACTGCTCACCACAGGAGCCCTGACCGGGGTGGCTCATCTCATCGGCCTGCCCTGGCAACAGGGGCTGGCCATAGGTCTCATCCTGGCGCTATCGTCCACTGCCATCGTGCTGCAGAGTCTGCAAGAGCGCAAGCTGATGCAGAGCGAGAGCGGCCGTTCTGCCTTTGCAGTACTGCTGTTCCAGGATATCGCCGTCATTCCCATCTTGGCGATCCTGCCACTGCTCGCCATCGCGCCAGTGGCCAGCAATGGCGGCTCGGAGCTGGCCGGCTGGCAACACGGCCTGCTGGTGGTGGCGGCCATCTCCGGCATAGTGCTGGGTGGCCACTACCTGATGCGGCCGGTGTTTCGGGCCATAGCCCAATCCCACATGCGGGAGATCTTCGTCGCCGCCGCCCTGCTGCTGGTGATTGCCATCGCCGTGTTGATGGAGTCGGTGGGGCTCTCCCCGGCGCTGGGCTCCTTCCTTGCCGGGGTGGTACTGGCCGACAGCGAATATCGCCACGAACTGGAGGCGGACATAGAGCCGTTCAAGGGACTCTTGCTCGGTCTGTTCTTCATGTCGGTAGGGGCCGGTATCAACTTCAGCCTGTTTGCCGAACACCCTTTCCTTATTCCGACGCTGGTGGTGGGGCTGATGGTGCTTAAATGGCTGGTGCTGATGGCGCTTGGCTTCATTATCCGCATCTCGCCGAGCCAGCGCTGGACCTTCGCGCTGGCGCTGGCACAAGGGGGGGAATTTGCCTTCGTGCTCTTCTCGTTTGCCGCCCAGAACAGGGTGCTACCCAGCGAGACCATTTCACTACTGACGTTAGTCGTGGCACTCTCCATGGCGCTGACGCCGCTCTTGCTGATCCTCAACGATCGGGTGATCCAGCCCTGGTTCGATTACCGTACCCACAGCGACGCACCGCAACACGAGCAGCCTGAGCTGGTGGAACACCCCGTCATCATCGCTGGCTTCGGCCGCTTCGGCCAGATAGTGGGGCGTTTGCTGCATGGCCACGGCATCGGCACCACCATCCTCGAGCAGGATGCCAGTCAGATAGAGATGCTGCGCAAGTACGGCTACCAGGTGTTCTATGGCGATGCCAGCCGGCTCGACCTGTTGCATGCCGCCGGCGCCCACAAGGCCAAACTGCTGGTGCTCTCCATCAACGATCCAGCCACCTCGCTCGAAGTAATTGAAATGGTGAAGAAACATTTCCCGCACCTTAAGATACTGGCGCGAGCCCAAGACAGACCTCACGCTCACGAGATCCTGCGCCAGGGCGTGGGCAGCGTGTATCGGGAAACCCTGGGTTCCGCCGTGGATCTGGGGGTGGAAGCCCTGACCCAGCTGGGATTTAGGGCCAACCAGGCCTGGCGGGCGGGACAGACCTTCAAACAGCACGACAACTGGTTGCTGCGGGAGCAGGTCAACTATCTGGACGACGAACACACCTATATCAACAAGAGCCTGCAATACCGGGATATCCTCTCCGATCTGTTGCAAGACGATCAGGAAGGACAGGAGCGTATTCACGCTCACAACTGGAACAGCGGACTGCCCGACAACGACAAGGAAGCAATATGATTGCCTATTACCCCATGCTCAAACATCTACATATGACTCTAGCCATCGTCAGCCTGCTGCTGTTTGTCTATCGCTGGATGCTCTCTCTCAACAGCAGTCCGCGCCTGCAACAGCGCTGGCTGAAGATAGCGCCCCACGTCAACGACACCTTTTTGCTGCTGTGCGGGTTCCTGTTGGCGGTCACGCTGCAGATGAGCCCGGGCCAGCAGCCCTGGCTGATGGCCAAGCTGATCGCACTGGTGGTCTACATAGGTCTCGGCGTCATGGCGCTCAAGCGACCAGCCCGCAACCAGAAGCTGGTGGCCGGTGCCGCCGCGCTGGCCGTCTTCGGCTACATGGTGGGTGCAGCCATCACCAAGTCAGCCTGGTCCTGGCTGGCCTGATCACAGAGCTTCATCTGGTGGAGGGGCCGAGCCCCTCCACATCATCTACTGCCTCTTCCTGCTATTTTTATTTTTTCCTCTCCAAAAAAACCGCAAGACAGCACTTTAATTTGCGATTTTCACATCATTTAAAAGCTTCGATTGACCCCCTCAAAAACATATATTGGTTTTAATATCATATAGTTACAGCATTTTGTATGAAAATGGCGACAGTTGTCGCAGCAAAAGTTGCGACATAGACTGTCGCAAGTCATGGCTAGGATACACTCAACGCTAAACCAGTGAAGGCATGCACCATGAGTAAGAAGCTGTTACGACAACTGACCTTGGCGCGTTGCATCCCGCACCGCCCTTACAAGCTGACCGCCAGCCAACTCCAGGTAAAACTGGAAGAGGAAGGTATACACGTCAGTCTGCGTACCGTGCAACGGGACCTGGAGGAGATGTCCGGCATGGGGTTGTTCGACCTCACTTCGGATGAACGCAGCAAACCCCACGGCTGGTGCTTCGAGCGCCATGGACTCAACGACTTCGCCAACATAATGCCGCTATCTCTGGCGGTGGCCCTGAAAACCTGGAGTGATCAGGCAAGCCAACTGCTGCCAGCAAGTGTGTTGACCGAATTAAACCCGCTGGTCGACAAGGCCAGTCAGGTGATCCGCGACAGCCAGAGTGAACTGGCCGAACGCTGGCTCGAAAGCGTGCATCAGTCACCGCGCCCGTTTGCCGGCAACCCTGAGATCCGTCGCAGCACCCTGATCCGCGATGCCCTCTGGCGTGGTCGCAAATTCAGTGCCGAGATCCAGCGTGTCATCAAGGAACGTACCGTATGGCTCTGCTATGACCGCATCAATCCCCTCGGCATTCTGAATCAGGCCGACGGTCCCATACTGCTCTGTACCTTGTCCGAGCTGGATCCCAAGGTGTACGGCATACCGTTCGATCACATCAAGGGTGTGGAACTGACCAACTTCAGCGCGACCCAGCCGAAGGACTTCAATGTCCAGAAGCTGATCCGCGATCAGGGCTATCAGGACGTCAGTGGCCCAATCCGCTTCGTCGGTCGTATCGATGCCAACTGCCCGACGCTGGTCGATGGACAGATCCCGGGCCACAACCCGCGCATGACCCGCTACGATAAACGCAGCGTGGTAGTGGAGACCGAAGTACAGGACACCCCTGAATTTCGCACCTGGTTGAACAACATGAGCGGCAACCTGGAAGTATTGGCGCCAGAGTCGCTGCGCAAGGCATATCCCACGCCTGGCAGCCGAGTCAGCTAACCCAAAAAAGCCGAGCTCAGCCTCGGCTTTTTGTATGCTTTTCAAGCATGTTTTTTCAACTACTTTTTAACTCTTATCCGCTGAATTGAGCCCCTTTGTACCCTCGTTTTCCCCCAGTTTTTGCGTGTGAGAGATCCGCCATCACTGCTGTAAGAGGCCGCTGTGTTGACCCGTACGCGAAGGCGTCTTTGAATCTACACGCTTTCCAATGAAACAAACTAAGTTGATGATATATATATATTTACATTGTTAATGACTAGGTTTGATCAAGCTGGCTCATACTGATAACCGCCCAAACGCCCTTGTTCCTCTGTGGGGTTCCCTTAATATGGGCGTCACAGGGATGGAGCTGGTTCGGCAGGATGCAGGAACAGCGCATAAACAGGGAATAATCCACAGGACGTGGCCAAGGACACCTCAGGATGAGGCAGAGCGGTACGGATTACTACTCTTCAGGAAGAACAGGACCTCGCCCGATGCGAGTAGGACAGCTTCAGGATGAAGCGGGATAGCTAGGATGGTTATCTGTCAGGACGACGCAAGGAACACCACAGAATGTGGTAACGGACACCTCCAGGATGGAGAGAGTGCAGCAATCAGGATCGATTGCCAGGCCAGGATGGCCACAGGACACCTCAACGGATTGGGAAGGGGATATTCCGAAGGATTAGGATAAAGTCAGGGATTGCAGGGAGCGTTGCAGTTCATGGACTGGACTAGATGACTTGAGGGGACGGCAACTGCCGTCCCCTTTTCTTTTGCCTCTTTACAACTCTTGGCGGTAGAGTTTGAAAAGCAGTTCAATGTTCAACAACAGAGTGTCTAGAAAACCCGGGGCCTAGTTGCCAGTAGCAAGTCGTGACCCTTTCTGATGCCCCTCGCATCCTTATTCCCGTGGCGTTGTTGCCCAAATCGATGCAGCTTGAATGGAACTAACTAAGGAC
>NZ_CAWNYS010000468.1:0-1439 GCF_963878295.1 Aeromonas sp. HMWF014
GGCATAGGTAGCGCCACCTTTCGTTCCCGCCTTGTTGGCCAGAACATCATCCAGACGGGGATCCTGAGTGAACACCTCAAGATGGACTTGATGCTTGCTCTTCTTGCCCCCAATCAGGGAGCCCGGCGTTTCCACCAGACCGAGGTAACCTATGGTCTCACCCGCCGCGATAGCCACGGGGGATGGCAAAACATATAACTCACCGAGATGTGAGGGGGGGAGCATTTTTGCCTTGATAAATTCATCTTCGACGCACACCCAGGCGATACCACAACTACCCGGAACGCCATCCCCACTCGGCATCACATATTTGCATCTGGCCATCTTGCGTGCTTTGTCACCAATCCAATGGAATTCGAGTTGGTGGGCATCATACTGCAACTTAGTGCCGGCTGGCAGTGAGACGTTGTCACTGCCAACCATCAAGCGACCACTTTTATCATCCAAGACCGGATCTGCACATCCAGCCATATTCTTCAATAAATCGGCATCTATCTGATCGAAAAGCCAGGTCGGCACATTGGGCTTGATATAGGTCACTGCATCCGGACTATTAGCGATCCAGACCGAGCTTCCCTCACTGACCAATACGCCCGCCTTCTCGGCCTCCTTCATCTGGGCATTGGAGAGCTTGCTCTTGATGGTCACCTTGATGAAATCATACTCCTTGCCCCCGACACTCCCCTTTTGGGATGGCGTGCTGCTGTCCATCTCCAGTTCGGTATCCTTGGGCAACGTGAAACGAGGCAAGGCGGCATCAATTCGCTGCTGCTCGGCATCGGGATTGGCATGGGGTACGGAATTGCGCGCATTCCAACCCTTTTTTAGCACCAGTTTCTCGGCGCTTTGGTACTTATCCCAAGGCAGCAGGTGCATATAGAGCGAATAAAAGGTGAACTCGTTTTTCGCTTTAGTTTCTGCATTGATCTCACAATATTCGTGCTGTACCAAGCAGAAGCAGTTTGAATAACGTAAGGTCTCCCCCTGAAATTCAGAGGTCAGGTAATCCTTCATCATCCGGAAGGCCACCACCTTGCCATCGGCAATGGCTCTGACGGGGTACTTATCCTTGCACCAAGGGGCACTCTTGTCGCTAATATGAATGCCGCCATGCCACTTGTTGTGGTTGCCAAGAAGATAGTGACCCGATTGCTCGCCATTGATCAGCGCCGTCAGCGCCTTGACGTCCTTGAACTCTTCCCCTTTGGCGGTGAGGATGGGAAATGCAAACTTCATGCTGTTTCCTTATTCAGAAAAGAGGTAGAACGCGCCAGGCTTCTCTTCTTTCAAGAGCGCCTCCATCGCTTTCTCGGTGGGGATGGCCTTGATGAGCTCAACCAGCTCGGGAGCCTTGACCACTTCCACCCCTTTGGGGATAACGGGCACCTGCCCCGCCCAGCCGGAGCCGGAGCCTGCGCCGCCGCCCGCATTGAGCTTGA
>NZ_CAWNYS010000469.1:0-9613 GCF_963878295.1 Aeromonas sp. HMWF014
GCGTACCCCGGGTTTTATCTCCTCGACGAAGATCTCCAGTACGAACCAGGCGGCCAGTGCGAAGATCAGCACCAGCCCGCACAGCAGTTGCAGTCCAATTCTCATGTCGACTCCCGGCCGGTGCCCGGCCGCAGCATGTTCATGCCAGTTCCAGGCTGTAGCCCAGCCCGCGATGGGTCAGGATCAGGTTGGCGTCCGGGTCGCGCTCCCGCAGCTTGGCGCGGATGGTCTTGATATGGGTGTCGACGGTACGATCCAGACTCTCCTCCGCCCCGCTCCATACCCGATCCATCAGCTGCTGGCGGGAGTAGACCCGGCCCGGTGCCTGCATCAGCGTCTTGAGCAGCAGGTATTCGTAGCGAGTGAGCGCCAGTGGCTGACCGTGAAAGCTGATGCGGGCCCGCTCCTCATCCAGTGCCAGCAATTGGCTCGGTTGGGAGAGTGTGGGCTGGCTACGGCGCAGTATTACCCGCACCCTGGCGCAAACTTCCCGTGGCGAGAAGGGCTTGGCCACATAGTCGTCGGCCCCTATCTCCAGCCCGATCAGTCTGTCTATCTCCTCGCTGCGGGCGGTGAGAAACATCAACGGAGTGTCGCAGTGGGCCCGCACCTGCTTGCATAGCTCGAAGCCGCTGATGTCTGGCAGCCCCACATCCAGGATCAGAAAATCGGGCCGCGTCTGTTCCAGTCGCGTCAACAGCGACTGACCAAGGGGAAACCACTCCACCTCGAAGCCGTCGGTTTGCAGCGCATAGATCAGGGTGTCGGCGATGCTGGCCTCATCTTCCACCAGCCAGATGACTTTTTTTTGCATGGCGTCCTCGTCGCAAATCAGCGTCCCCATTCTGGCATCGAACCAAATCGGATCCTATTTGCTGTTTTATTTTTCCAAAAAAGGCGCTAACATTTCGATATTATTTCGAATCGAAACTTAAAGATGACCAAACGTAATACTCAGCAGCGCCGCCACACCATAGTGAGCCTGGTGCAGGAGCTGGGTGAAGTGAGCGTCGATACCCTGGCCAAGCACTTCTCCACCTCTGAAGTGACCATCCGCAAAGATCTGGCTGTGCTGGAAACCGGTGGCCTGCTGTTGCGTCGTTACGGTGGTGCCATACCCCTGCCCAGCGAGATGGTGGTGGACTGCAATCCCGAGCAAGTTTCGAAACGAAAGCTGGCCATAGCCCGTGCTGCCGCCGAACGGATCCGCGATCACAATCGCATCATCATCGACAGCGGCAGTACCACCAGCTCCATGATCCCCATGCTGGGAAACAAGCGCGGCCTCATCGTGATGACCAACTCCCTTAACGTGGCCGGCGCCCTGCGGGAATTGGAAAATGAGCCTATTCTGTTGATGACGGGTGGCACTTGGGACCCTCACTCCGAATCCTTCCAGGGTCAGGTGGCGGAGCAGGTATTGCGCTCCTATGACTTCGACCAGCTGTTCATTGGCGCCGATGGCATAGACCCGGAGCGGGGCACCACCACCTTCAACGAGCTGGTGGGCCTGTCACGGGTCATGGCTGAGGTGTCGCGGGAGGTCATCGTCATGGTTGAGTCGGAGAAGATAGGCCGCAAGATCCCCAACCTCGAGCTGCCTTGGGCGAACATCCAGACCCTGGTGACCGACGAAGGCTTGGCCACCTCGGCCAGAGAACAGATTCAAGCTCGGGGGATCACGCTGATCTGCGCCCCCGTGGCGGCTTAACCTGAATATCCAAACGAATTTCCATTTTTACCTCTTGAGGAGAAGTCTATGTGTGGCATCGTCGGGGCCGTCGCCCAACGTGATGTGGCTGAAATTCTGGTCGAAGGCCTGCGCCGTCTGGAATACCGTGGCTATGACTCGGCCGGTGTGGCCGTGTTCAGCGCCAACCAGCCGCTGCAGCGGGTTCGCCGTCTGGGCAAGGTGGCCGAACTGGCCAAGGCGCTGGAGGAGCAGTCCGTCCACGGTGGTACTGGTATCGCCCACACTCGTTGGGCCACCCACGGCGAGCCGTCCGAGCGCAATGCCCACCCCCACATCTCCGAGCACATAGTGGTGGTACACAACGGCATCATAGAGAACCATGAGGAGCTGCGGGCCGAGCTGCAAGGGCTGGGCTATGTGTTTAGCTCCGACACCGATACCGAGGTGATTGCTCACCTGGTGCACCACGAGCTGAAATCCGCCCCCAGTCTGCTGGTGGCCATGCAGGTTGCGGTGAAGCAGCTGCGCGGTGCCTACGGCACAGTCGTGATGGACAGCCGTGACGACAGCCGCGTTGTGGTGGCCCGCTCCGGTTCCCCGTTGGTGATCGGTCGCGGCATCGGCGAGAACTTCATTGCCTCCGACCAGATGGCGCTGCTGCCAGTGACCCGTCGCTTCATCTTCCTGGAAGAGGGCGATGTGGCCGAGGTGACTCGTCGCGACGTGCACATCTTCGATACCCATGGCGAGGCCGTGGTGCGCGAAGAGCTGGAGTCCGAACTCTCTCACGATGCCGGTGACAAGGGCGAGTACCGTCACTACATGCTCAAAGAGATCTACGAGCAGCCCAAAGCCATTACCAATACCCTGGAAGGCCGTCTGGGCACAGATCACGTTGTGGTCGAGTCGTTCGGCAACGGTGCCCGTGCCATCTTCGACAAGGTCGAGCACGTCCAGATTGTCGCCTGCGGTACCTCCTATAACTCAGGCATGGTCGCCCGCTACTGGTTCGAAGAGATCGCCGGTGTCTCCTGCGACGTGGAGATCGCCTCCGAGTTCCGCTATCGCAAGTCGGTCGTACGCCCCAACAGCCTGTTGGTGACACTCTCCCAGAGTGGTGAGACTGCCGATACCCTGGCCGCCCTGCGTCTGGCCAAGCAGTCCGGCTACATGAGCTCGCTGGCCATCTGCAACGTGCCGGGCTCCTCCCTGGTACGCGAGTCGGATCTGGCCTTTATGACCCGTGCCGGTGCCGAGATCGGTGTGGCCTCCACCAAGGCGTTCACCACCCAGCTGGCTGGCCTGCTGATGCTGGTGGCTTCCGTTGGTCACTGCCGTGGCAACCTGAGTGCCGCCGCCGAGGCCGAGTTGGTCAAGGCGCTGCAAGCATTGCCACTGCGCATCAAGGAGAGCCTGGCGCTGGCCAAGGACATCGAGGCTATGGCCGAAGAGTTCGCCGACAAGCACCACAGCCTGTTCCTCGGCCGTGGCAGCCAGTACCCCATCGCCATGGAGGGTGCGCTCAAGCTCAAAGAGATCTCCTACATCCATGCCGAAGCCTATGCCGCCGGTGAACTGAAACATGGCCCGCTGGCGCTGATCGATGCCGAGATGCCCATCATAGTCGTGGCGCCGAACAACGATCTGCTGGAGAAGCTCAAGTCCAACGTGGAAGAGGTCCGTGCTCGTGGCGGTATCCTTTACGTGTTCGCCGATGCGAACGCCGGTTTCAAGAGCGATGCCACCATGCGGGTGATGAGCCTGAACCACGTGGAAGAGATGATAGCCCCTATCGTCTACACAGTGCCGTTGCAGCTGCTCTCCTACCACGTCGCGCTCATCAAAGGCACGGATGTGGATCAGCCGCGCAACCTGGCGAAATCGGTGACCGTGGAATAAGCCGTTGTCAGAAAGGAAAAAAGAGCCGCATTGCGGCTCTTTTTTTGTCTGGTTGGCTGGCGAGGTGGTCGCTATGACAGCCGTAGGTTGGTGATGGTCACGTCCTCCAGCGAGGGTACTATGATGCCGCTGGAGATGCTCTTGGCGATCGCCTGGTTGCGGTTCTTCGAATCTGTCTTGTTGGTGACCTGATTGAGGTGGAAGTTAACGGTCCGTTCGCTGATGCCGAGTATGGTGGCGATCTCCCATGAAGTCTTGCCCTCACTGGCCCAGAACAGGCACTCCTTCTCCCGATCCGACAGCTCTGTGAGGTGCTTCATCAGATCCGGCCTGCTTTTTATCAGCTGCAACGCCGAATTGAAGATGTAGCTGGCGCAGAACGACAACAAGGGGACGTTTTCAAACATCAGATCGGAATTGGATTTTTCCTTGCTGATGAAAGAGAGGATACCGTGTTCCCCCTGCGGGGTGTGCAGCGGGAAGGAGACGCCATTTCTCACTCCGAAGTCGGCTGCCAGATTCATCACCTCCCGGCTGGCGCTGGGCAGCCAGGGAGAGTCACAGTCGAGCTTGTTCCAGAAGATGGGCTGGGTCTGCTTCAGGCCCAGGAAGACCACTGGGTCCTGGGTCAGGTAGTGCCGCTCGCTGTAGGCTTCGAACCAGCTGGTGGGGCAGTTGTTGAACAAGGCCACGTGGGATTTCTGCATGCTGATGGGGAAAATAATCAGCAGACGGAAGTAATCAAATCCCATCTGATGACTGAAGCGCTCCAGTTGCTGCTGGATATCGCTGGTCCCCTTGGCCTTGGTGAACCGCTCGATGTGTTCCCAGATCGCATCGTTAAACATGTAGATCTCCTTTTTCGATCTCTATCACATTGATCGAAAAGATATTTATTATTAACTAATTTGGTGTTGTGACGACCAACGCCAGTGACTCCCGTGCTTGCTTAAAAATTATCCTGTTTTTCGGCCGAAGGCCAAGAAAATCATCTGATTGCCTCTGACCCTACTCTTTGAGACAATGAGAATAGTTATCATTGTTAAGATTTGTATCATGAACAAGTTTTGGAGTTTGGCCTTGTTGCCATTGTCAGTCCACTTTGCTGCCATCGGGGATGAGCTGGTTGCTCCTGCCCTCAACAACAGCATAGCTGCCGGGAAAGCCTCCCAGCAGCGGGTGGAAAAAGCCGCCGATGCCGCCATTGCCGCACGACTGGAGCTGCAAAATACCCAGCTGCAACTGCGCGACCTCGAAGCCTACAACCGCTACATGCAATCTCTGGTGGCCGATCAGCAAAATGAGCTGGGCACACTGAGCCAGCAGCTGGAAGCGGTGCAAGAGACCCGTCAGGGTTTGATCCCGCTGATGCTGCAGATGCAGGCGGACTTGGAACAGCTGGTGCAAAATGACATCCCGCTGCGCCGGGAAGATCGCCTGGCGCGGGTTGAACAGTTGAAAGCAACGCTGGCCCGAGCGGATGTGAGTGAGGCGGAGAAGTTCCGTCAGCTGCTGCAGGCCTATCAGATTGAAGCTGAATATGGCAGTAGGATGGATAGCTATTCCGCCGAGCTGGAGCTGGATGGTGCCCCGCGTCGGGTCGATGTGTTGGCGCTGGGTCGGGTCTCCCTGCTGGCGATGACCGCCGATCGCAGCCTGGCATGGCGCTGGTCAGCCGAGGCGAAGCAGTGGCAAGTTCTTGACAGCCAGTGGCTCTCCCCCATCGCTGAGGCGATGGATGTGGCTGCCGACAAGAAAGTTCCCCAGTTGCTCAATGTCCCCCTCTCTGTCAGCCGCAGTCAGGAGGCGCAATCATGAGAGTCACCATGAAGTGGTTCCCCCTCCTTATTGCCCTCTCCTGCGGTGCCAACGCCGCTGTCGCCGATGAGTGGCAGCAGGAGCAGGCCCGCGAACAGCAGGCTCAGCAAGACTTGGCGACTGCTGCCAAGGAGCTTGGCACGGCCCGCGCCAAACTGGCCGAAGCCCAGCGTCTGAGCAAGGAGCTGGCCAGCCAGTTCGCCAGCAACGAGAAGCAGCTGACTGAGCTCAGCGCCCAGTGGGAGCAAGCTTCCGGCGATATGAACGAGATCTTCGCAGTCACCCGTCAGGGCGCCAGCGATGCGGTCAAGTTGCTGAGCGAATCAGCGGTCGAGGAGCAGCATCCTGATCGCCTCGCCCCGTTGAAAGCCATGGCACAGGATAAACAGGTGCCGGATCGCACAGCCCTCGCCCTGCTGCCCGCCACGCTGCTGCAAGAGATCCGCGAATCTGGCCGGATTGCCCAGTTCAATGGCAAGGTGCTCGATGCCCAGGGGGCTGCCAGCGAGCAGTCGCTGACTCGGGTTGGAAGCTTTGCCCTGCTGGGGCGCGACGGCTTCCTGCAACCGACCGCTGAAGGCTTGAGTCCGGTGCTGGGTCTGCCCGGTAGCGTGCTCTCTGCAGTCGCGGCGTATCAGGGTCAGGAAGGGGAAGCGCTGCCGCTGGATCCTGCTCATGGCTCTCTGCTGGCGATGCTGGCGCAGGCGCCCACCTTCTGGCAGCAGGTACAACAAGGTGGTCAGGTTGGCGCCATTATCGTGCTGCTGGCTGCCATCGGTTTGGGGATCGCGGCGGTACGGCTGTGGAGCCTCTCCCGCGAACTGACGCTGGTGCGTCGCCAGCTCAAGAGCGGTGAATATCATGCCGACAATGCCCTCGGTCGGGTGCTGACGGTAGCGGACAAACACCCCGAGCTGAGCATGGAGACCCTCGAACTGCGTCTTGATGAGGCGATCCTGCAGGAGACCCCTCGCATGGAGCGTGGCATCGGCATGGTCAAGGTGATCGCGGCCATTGCCCCCATGCTGGGTCTGCTTGGTACCGTGACTGGGATGATTGGCACCTTCCAGGCCATCACCCAATTTGGGACCGGCGATCCCAAGATCATGGCGGGCGGCATCTCCATGGCGCTGGTCACTACAGTACAAGGCCTGGTAGCAGCCATTCCGCTGATCCTGGCCCACAGCCTGCTGCAATCGCGCTTCACCGAACTCTCCAATGTGCTGGAGCAGCAGGTGGCCGGCATTCTGGCCGAGCGTGCCGAGAGCAATAACAGCGGGATGGAGCGAGCAGCATGATGCTCGACATCTGGCAACAGCTACAGAGCTTCATGGGCCGTGGCGGCCCGGTGCTCTGGGTCATTCTGGCCCTGCTGGTGCTGATGTGGATTTTGATGATCGAGCGGCTGCTCTACCTCAATCTGGGTTTTGGCCCCTTGCAGCAACAGCTGCTCGGCCGCTGGCAGGCCCGCCGCGAGCGCCATAGCTGGCACGCTCGCGCGATCCGCAGCCGTTGGCTGGCGCAGGCGGAGCTGGAGCTGAACCGTCATCTGATCTTCATCCGCACCCTGGTGGTGCTCTGCCCCATGCTGGGGTTGCTGGGCACAGTGACCGGCATGATCGGCGTATTCGATGCGTTGGCCGCGGCCAACCGCTTTAACCCGGAGAGCATGGCGGGCGGGATCTCCCGCGCCACCATCCCCACCATGGCAGGCATGGTGGTGGCGCTCTCCGGCGTGTTGTTACTCAGTCGGCTCGAGAGTCAGGCCAAGCGTGCGCTGGCCAAGACCCGGGACGGCCTGCGAGAAGAGAAGGTAATGCAATGAGACGGCAATCCAAACGCCAGCGTGACGAAGTGCAGATCGACATGACCCCCATGCTGGATATCGTGTTCATCATGCTGATCTTCTTTATTGTCACCACCTCCTTCGTGCGCGAAGCCGGACTCGAGGTGCACAGGCCCCAGGCCAGTCAGGCCAAGGCGCAGAAATCCTCCAGCATCATGCTGGCGATCGGGGCTCAGGGTCAGATCTTCCTCGACCGCAAGCAGATCGATGTGGAGCGGGTACAGGCCACCATCGCCCGCCTGCTGGCGGAGCAACCTGATGCCAGCCTGGTTATCCAGGCCGATGAGCGGGTGCCCCATGGCAAGGTGGTGCGGGTGATGGATGAGGCCAAGGCGGCGGGTATCGCCAATATCGCCGTGGCGGTGGCGCCGAAATGAAATACAAGCTGATGAGCCTGGGGTTGGGGGTTGCACTCAGTCTGGGCATCCTGCTGTTCATGGCCACGCTGGTTGAACCGCCGCGGGGCGAGAAGGTGGCGAGCGAACAGAAGCCCATCGTTATCAATATGCAGAACGAGGTGACCGAGGTGCAGGTGCGCGAGCGTCCGGTGCCGCAGGAGCCCGAACCTCTGCCAGAGCCTCCTGCCGCATTGGCCTCGACACCGCTGCCGATGCCCGCAGCGGCCCCCTTGGCGGCCGTTGAGCCGAGTCTGGATCTGGTTTCCAGCCTCAGCGCGGTGCAGGTTTATGCCCCCGGTGTGGCGACCAGTACCGCGCCGGTATTGAGTGGCAACTACCACGGCCAGCAGCAGGGGGCGGGCATTGGCGTCGGTGACATGCTGATGCCGCTGCAACGGATCGAGCCGGTCTACCCCTATCGTGCCCAGCAGTCAGGGATCGAAGGATTCGTCACCCTGCGTTTTAGCGTGAATGCCGAAGGTGGCGTGCAGGATGTCGAGGTGATTGAGGCTAAGCCCAAGCGACAGTTCGAGCGGGCGGCCATTCAGGCGATCAACAAGTGGCGCTATCAGCCGAGACCGGGTGCCACCGACAAGCTGGTACAAGTCATCACGCTCAAATTCAAACTGGAGTCATAACTATGTTGCGGATCTGGATCTGTCTGCTGGCCCTGGTCGGCCAAGCCTGTCTGGCGATGGAGGTCAGCCCTCACTTCTCCCGTCAGCTTGAACCCGTGATGAAGCTCTATCAGTCTGGTCAGTGGCAACAAGCCCAGAGCAAGGCATCCGGCCTCAAGCCAAATAGCGATGCCGAACGTGCCTGGCTGGCGCAGTTGCAAGCCTCGCTGGCAGCCAATCTGCAACAGACCGCCCAGGCGAGCCGTTACGTCGAACAGGCCCTTGCCTATAAAGAGTGGCCCGAGCAGCAACAGCTTCAGCTGCTGCGACTGCGCGGTGATATTCAGGCCCAGCAATCCAACTGGTCCGGCGCCATTGCCAGCTACAAGGCGGCACTGGCGCTCCAGCAAGATGATGCTTTGCACCTGCGTCTGGCCGGCCTCTATTACCACAACAAGCAGTACGGTGACGCCGCCAGTCAGAGCGAACAGTTACTGAAGCAGGGTTGGCACAAGCAGGCCGCTATCATTCGTCTCTCAGCCCTTACCGCCCAGCAACGTTATGGCGTGGCTGCCGATCAGGCGGCCGAGCTGATCCGCCATGAGCCGACAGAGAGCAAATGGTGGCAACAGGCTGTATCGCTCAACCTCTCCGCCAAACGTGGCGATCAGGCGCTGGCGCTGCTGCAGACAGCCATCGACAGAAAACTGATGGATGACGCGTCAGCCCGCAACCAGTTGATCCGCCTCTATGCCTGGCAAGGGCTGCCTTATCGTGGTGCCCGTCTGCTGGAAGCGACCATGGCCAAGGGACAGATGAAGCAAAGTGCTGAAAATCGGCAACTGCTGGCCCAATTGTGGGAAGGTGCTCGGGAGTGGTCACAAGCAGTCGATAGTTGGCAACTGCTGGCCAACCAGCACGGTCAGCCGAAAGCCGCCATGCGCGCCGCCGAGCTGCTGCTGCAACAGGGCAGGACAGATGCCGCCATGACCCAGCTTGCTGCCATCAAGTCGGTGAAAGGCGAGCAAGGCAATCGTGCCAAAGCGTTGCTGGTGCAGGTACACCTTAATAAGGAGCAGTATGCCCAGGCGCTGGAACTGGCCCGTGAGCTGCAGCAACAGGATAACTGGCAGCAGAAGGCAACCAGCTGGGTCAACTATATCCGGGCACAAAGCGAAGAGTTGAGCAAAAAAGCGGCGTAAAAGAGGTGCCAAGGGGCTGTTTTGGGGCGTTCAGTTCGCTTTTTCAGCAAGCGAACGCATTTTTGCAAAAAGCCCTTGTCATCCCGGCGTGGCTCCCTATAATGCGCCCCTACCAGCACGGCGGAACACGCCAACCTGAT
>NZ_CAWNYS010000470.1:0-2718 GCF_963878295.1 Aeromonas sp. HMWF014
CCCGCTTCCACCAACAGTGCCTGTGCAATCTTCTGGTGAAGCGATGCATCGACCGTCAGCGAATAGTCGGCCTTGATATGGTCACGCTTCTCACCTTCCACCGTCAGGTGGTCGTTGGCCTTGATGCGGGTCACCCGCTCGTTGTCGATATCCCGATGCTCGTCATGCGTGATGTGCCAGGCTGCATCGTTCTCTATCAGCACGTTCAGGTCTTTCTGACCGTGGATGTAAATCTCTTCCTGACCCGCCTGGTCTTCGAAACGCAGCTCGTTGAAGCCTTCACCCTGATGAGTCTCGGTGCGCAGCACGGTGCGGGTCTTGTTGGCTGGCAGCTCATACGGCGGTCGGTTGGTGGCGTGATAGGTACGACCGGTGACGATGGGCTGGTCGGGGTCCCCTTCCAAAAAGCTCACGATGACCTCGTGGCCAATACGGGGAATGGCCATCATGCCGTACTGGCCGCCTGCCCAACCCTGACTCACCCGCACCCAGCAGGAGCTCTGGTCGTTGGAGCTGCCGTAGCGGTCCCACGGGAATTGCAGTTTTACCCGGCCGTGCTCGTCGCAGTAAATCTCTTCCCCCTCGGGGCCCACCACTATCGCGATTTGCGGGCCGTCGACCATTGGCTTGTGGGGTGCCTCTGGGCTGCCAATCCGGGCGCGCCAGGTGGTGCTCGCTTTCACTACGCCAAATTCGTTGTGGTAAACGGTCGGGCCGCTGCCGTAATGCCAGTCAGTTAAGCACTTTCATGACTTAATATTCGAAATTTTGAATAGCAGGAGCGGTGCTATGGTTACAGCGTCAATTTGGCTGAAACCTTTGCCCTGACTGACATCCAATAAAAAGAGGGTGGCATCATGCCTCCCTCACTCTTTAGCCCTTATACCTCGCGGGTTGGGACTCAAACTCTCTTAACTGACTTGCATTAGGGCCACTGCCGCCCTCTTCTTCCAGCGCCTGCGGCTGTTCACCGGTGTGGCGGATATGAACAAAAATGGTGGATGTCCCAGATTTTCTTATTCTTCGCAGGGGAGCCGCCTCCCCTGCGTCATCACTGACCTTTAAAAACGACTGAGGTGATCATGGACCTGACAACGCCTTGCTCAGAAAGGTGGGTGTCCCAGATTTTATATTCATACCACAGAACCCTTGCCACACCTCGCTCATATGAGGGATGGCTAAGGACGACGGCCACTAAATGTAAATCTATACAGGGTAGATCAAATCATCTTTAACCTATCCCTATATTTCAATATCATATAAAAGCCAAAAAATAGCCTTGAAAATTAACCACCCTTATTTTTATCAAGGTAAATCATTAATGAATTGAATCTCGCCGTTCAAAAAAAACACTCTGTTTTTTGTTACGTCCACAAGACACTTTTTAATCTCTACAAGTTGAACAACAGAACTATCTTCAAAGAAAGAGCCTCTTGCGTCACATTGAGTATCTCTGAGCTTAATCCAATACCTTTGGGATTGAACCAGTTGACTCCAGTATTTTTCTTTAGATGATTTATCATAACCACTAGATGACAATGTAGATTTTAAATTATTAAATTTTTCGTTTAACTCAGTATCAGTTTGTTTGAATTTACTTTCATAACAAGCAGCAAGATAGGTAACTGGCACAGAAGTATCACAGTTACTATTTGTGTTTGAAAATGCATTAAATGATATAAGAAATAAAGCAAAAGATAATCTTTTCACAGTTATTCTCCAGTCAGGTATTTAGCTCTTTTACGCCCTGGCTCATATTGGCTCAAGGTTGGGTTATTTCTGATGTAATCAGCGTATTTTTGTCTGTCATTTAACATGCCATAGATCATCGGCTTGGAGCCTTTCGTAAACCCCTGATATACTAAATCTACAATAACATCTTTAACCTTATTACCTAAATTTTCCCAATTAGTTTTATCAGATATAGATACGCCTGAAATATTAGCATCATTAACATGCTGAGCTATAGTCCAGCGCTCATAGTTGGATTTTGCCCTAAGAACGTAATCAGGATATATTTTTTCGAATAACTTATATTGTGATTTTCGAGTAATCAAAGTCGAGGATTTGTTGGCGGAAACAAAATTAGATGCTGCAACCCCTTTCATTCCTGCACCATTAGATATTAATGAGGCAATATTGTCAGGAACCCCTGAGCCAGACAAGTCACGGTATAGCTCTGTTTTGGAACGATTCCCAAGGTCATATCCACGACCAATTGTTACGCCAGATTCACTATTACCTAGCCAATGGATTGTTCTTGAGAATAAAATACTATTTTCAACATCGTTTCCCTCTTCATCAAATGTAAGCTTTCCCTTGAAAACGATACACGTCTGATAACAGTGGCAAAAAAACTTACATCCACTTGGGGAAAATGACGCAGGCCTGATCATATGTGAAAAATCAAGCCTACCTCTTTTATTATTTAACAGCTTCCAGTTAGGGAACAAGGCATCCAGCCAGAATATTCTCGCCCTTTAGTTGATTTATAGACGACATAATCCCAACCTGATTCATGTTTTTTCCTCAGAACAACATCACCTTCGACAAGATAAGACTTAGCTCTATTAATTGGTAGTGGCTCAGGAAAAAAATAACTTTTTCCTTTGATTTTTAACTTTACATCTTGACCTTTCATCCATGCATCAAATTCCGGCTTGGATGCTGTTTGTATAATTGTTTCCTTTTTATTATATGGAAAGGAGTAAGCTATAC
>NZ_CAWNYS010000471.1:0-1435 GCF_963878295.1 Aeromonas sp. HMWF014
GGAGAAGGCGCAGGGTGCCATTGCCCCCCTGCGCCTTCTCCAGGCTGTGGGCCCCGGCCTGGATCGCCATCCTCCCCGCTACCTCGGACATGGGTGCCAGCAGCGGCAAGCCGCCGCGCTCGTCGGTCACCGTCTCGTAGGCGATGGCCACCACCCCCGAATGCACCAGCAGCTGGGTCTGCACCGGATCCGGCGCCAGGTGCAGATAGGTGAACAGCAGCTGATCCGGGCGCAGCAGTTCGCACTCCTCGGGCTGGGGCTCCTTCACCTTCACTATCATCTCGGCCCGGGCGAAGATCTCCGCCGCGCTGACCACCAGCTCGGCCCCGGCCGCCTGGTACTCGGCATCGGACAATCCGATCGCCTCACCGCCCTGCTGTTGTACCAGGACCTTGTGTCCACGGGCCGTCAGCTCCTGCACTCCGGCGGGAGTCATGCCGACCCGGTATTCATGGTTTTTGATTTCCTTGGGTACGCCAATAATCATGCTCGCTCTCCTGCTGTGATCCCGCCGGCCGCTCCTTCGCCACCGGGCAGTATGCCCAAAAATTGCAACAGCCACTGCATCATGGTAGCCGAGTCCACCTCCCCCTCCAGCGAGGAGAGGCTGCGCTGATAGCGGTCATCGGACAGGAAGTCGCGCCGCCGCTCGATCAACGCCCGGTTGTACTCCACCGAAAACTCCGGATGCCCCTGAATGGCGACGATATGATCCCCCTGCAAGAACATGAAGTTGGGGCAAAAATCGTTGCCCGCCAGCCGGATCGCGCCCGGTGGCAGTTGCTCGACCTGATCCTGGTGGCTGGCCAGGATCCGGATCGTATCCAGCCCGGGCTGCATCCAGGCTCCGCTCGCCAGCATGGGATGCACTGACACCCCCAGCCCCCACCCCTTGGTAGACTTCACCACTTCGCCACCCAGCGCCTGGGCGATCACCTGATGGCCGAAGCAGACCCCGGCCAGCTTGACGTCGGCATCGTGCGCCTGGCGGATCCACGCCCGCAGCGCCTGGATCCAGGGGATATCGCTGTAAGCATCGTGGCGCGAGCCCGTGATGAGCCAAGCATCACACTCGTGCAGGTCGTCCGGCAGCTCACCATCAAGCGCCGACCAGACCCGAAACTCCAGCTCGGGGGCCAGGGCCCGAAAACCCCTGATAAACATCTCGGAGTAAACGGGGCCAAAATCACCCGCCAAATCGGGATCCAGCCGATCACAATCGAGAATTCCCAGTCGCATCTGTCACTCCTTTACAGAGGTTACCCCCGCAGAACGATGGCCTGCGGGGGCAATAGGTTAGGCCATGTCAGCGTGCCTGCGCGTCACTTCATGGTCGGCATGGAGAACTCCGTGCCGGCACGCAGGCTCTGTGGCCAGCGCGCCGTCACCGTCTTCATCCGGGTGTAGAAGCGCACCCCATCAGGCCCATGCATAT
>NZ_CAWNYS010000472.1:0-4352 GCF_963878295.1 Aeromonas sp. HMWF014
GTGCAGCCCAGGCCGTGCCTGTGAAGGATATAGTGGTCGCCGGTTTCAAGGGCGAAGCCATTCGCGAGCAGCTTGCCAAGCGCCGGCTCGATGCCATCAGCCGGGTGCGAGACGAGTGGACCTTTATCGAGGAGTAGGCGCGGTGTCTGCCAGCTGTCCGTCATCAACAAGCCCGAGTCACTGACCCGGGCTTTTTGCTGAGGTGTGTGTCAAGAGGCGCAGGCTTGCCACCCCTGGCAGGGAAAAACGGACCTGGCCTGACTGCAAGCCGGATTACCAGAACACCTTGCCGAGCAGGGGGGCGAACAGCACAGTCACCATGCCGGCAATCATCATCACCATGCTGGAGACGACGCCCTCCTCGTTACCCATCTGGTACGCCTTGGCGGTACCGGCGCCATGGGCCGAGGCGCCGAAACCGGCCCCCTTGCCGAGGCGGCTGCGGATGGCGAGCAGGGTGAGCACACTTTCGCCTACTGCCATGCCGATGACGCCGGTCAGCACCACAAACAGGGCGGTGAGATCGCTCTGGCCGCCGATGGCGCGGGTCGCCTCCACCGCGAACGGTGTGGTGATGGAGCGCATCGCCAGGCTGCGCTGCAACATGTCGGAGAGGTGCAGCCAGCGCGCCAGCAGCACAGTGCTGCCCACCGCCATGATGACGGAGGCGACGACCCCGACCGAGAGGGAGAGCCAGTGACGGTGGATCAGCTGGCGATTCTCATAGACGGGCACGGCAAAGGCAACGGTGGCCGGGCCCAGCAGCCAGAGCAGCCAGTGGGACTGGGCCATGTAGTCCTGATAGGGGATATGAAACAGCAGCACCACGGCCACCAACAGGGTGGGTGCCAGCAGCAGCGGCATCAGCGGCAGTATGCGCTTGCGGCCATATAGCCACTTGCTGGCGTAGTAGAACAGCAGGGTCAGGGCGAAGCAGAGCAGGCCAAGCAGGGTATCAGACATGGCGGCGACTCCGGCGGGCCAGCTTCAGCTCGAGGCGATAGACCCTGTCCACCACCAGTGCCGTGGTGCCCAGCACCAGGGCGGTGCTGATCAGCAAGACCAGCATGATGCGCCACCCCTCCTGCAACAGCAGATCCTGATAGTTGACCACGGCCACCACGGCCGGCACGAAGAACAGCAGCATCTCGGCCAGCAGCCAGCGGGCGCCGGCGCTGAACCACTGGGTCTTGACCACGCCGAGCAGGATCAGGACCAGCAGTGCCAGCATGCCGGTGAGGTTGGCGGGCAGCGGCAGATGGAAGGTGCGTACCGCCGCATCGGCCAGCAGCCAGATGGCGGCCAGCAGGGCGATTTGGAAGGGCGTCTGTAACCAGCGAATGCAGAGGGCTTTCATGATGGGTGTCTTTCTGTGAACTGGCTCACAGTATAGGGATAGGCCAAACCTGCAATAAATGAATTTAAATTATCAAATTCATGCCAAAGAGGCATGATTAAGGCTTGCCGCCTGTGAGAGAGCACTATGGATATCCGAGCCCTGCGTTACTTTGTCGAACTGGTACGCGAGCAGAGCTTCACCCGCGCCTCCGAGAAGCTGTTCGTCACCCAGCCCACCATCAGCAAGATGATCCGCAACATCGAGGAGGAGCTGGGTCAGCCGCTGCTCAACCGTGAAGGGCGCCGCTTCACCCTGACCGACAGCGGTCAGGTGCTGTTCAACCGGGCCCAGACCATACTGGCCGAGATGCAGCAGCTGGAGGCCGAGCTTGCGGATCTGCAGAGCCTGCAATTTGGCCGGTTAGCCCTCGGCATCCCGCCCATGGTGGGTCACGTCTATGCGGATCTCATCCGCACCTATCGCAGCCGTTATCCCAAGGTGGAGCTCTCCATCGTCGAATATGGCGGTCGGCGCATCGAGCAGGCGGTGTTGGCGGGGGAGCTGGATCTGGCCATCACCATGCTGCCGACCCGGGAGGGGGGCGCCCTGAGTGCGCTGGAGCTGGATCAGTATCCCATCCAGGTGGTGCTGCCGGACTTGCCGCGCTGGCGGGCGTGCCGCGAGATCCGGCTGGAGGATTTGCGCGATGAACCCTTCCTGCTCTACACCCAGGCCTTCACTCTGAGCGAGCGGCTGGAGCAGGCCTGCCAGCAGGCGGGCTTCGTGCCCCAGGTGGCGGCACGCAGCAGCCAGTGGGACTTTCTCACCGCCATGGTGCGCAGCGGCATGGGAGTCGCCTTTTTGCCCGAACCCATCTGCCGTCGGCTGACCCCGGACGGTCTGGTGCTGCGGCCGCTCCTGCCCGAGCTCAGCTGGCGACTCGGGGTGATATGGCCGAGCGAACGCTATCTCTCCCGCACCGCCGAGGCCTGGCTGGCGCTCTGCCGCGAACAGGGTTGAGGCCCATCATGGATCGCCGAAGCGATCCGTCATGGGGTTGTAGAAGTAGGGGCGGTAGTCGAAGCTGATCCCCTCGAGGAAGGGGTTTTCCAGTCGCAGCATACGCCGCTGCTTGAGCCCGGCAAAGGCGATGGCGGGGCCGAAGCTTTGGCGCCACAAGGCCTGCAGCGAACCATCTTGCCAGGCTTGGCGCAGCCCTGTCTCTACCCGTTTCAGGGCCTCACCGTTTGCCACATTGGTATAGAAGACTCTGGGCAGCGGGTAGTAGAGCAGCAGGTAGGGATCCATCTTCAGATCCCCTATATCTTTGTGGGTCAGCAGCTCGCTGCGCAGTTCGCTCGCCCCGCGGCACAAGAGATCGAACCGGCCGCGCGCTACCATTTTGAACAGTATCTCGTAGCCATCCACCTCTACCACCTTGAGACCGGCATGGCGCAGTATCTCCACATCCAGCCAGCCCTTGCCCTGACCAAACGTGAAATGGCGCAACCCTGCCAGATCATCTACCTCCGCCAGGGCCGCCTGCTGTTGAGGACTGACGAAGCAGACGCGATAGCTGACGATGCCGAGATGAATGGGGAAGCGGACATACGCCAGCCCTTTGCCGTCGCGTGCGCTGCTGTAGCTGTCCATGGCAAACAGGTTGGTGAAACTGTTGAGCTGCAGGCTGAGCCGCACCCGGGCCTTGGTCATGATCGGGGCGGGCACCAGCTCATAGTCGCCGAAGGTGTCACGGGTCTTGTCGAGGGCGAGACGCAGCAACTCCCTGTCATAGGTCATGCGCGGATCCCGTTCGCTCTCCGGACTGATGTAGGTGAAGCGGGTGGCCGCCATCGGGGTGGAGGAGAGAGAAAGGCAGAAGATCAGGAACAGGAGTCTATACATCTCGGCCAGGCTCTACGACTTGGGTTCATCCATTATAGTCCGGCAGCCTGGGGCAGCGCCCTGCGCGGGCTTGTCTCGCTACCGGGATGACTTCATCAGGATGACTTCATCAGGATGACTTCATCAGGATGACTTCATCAGGATGATGCCATCAGGCTGCCCAGCTGGCGACAGAGCCGGCGCAGGGTCTGATTGTCGAGGGCGCCAAAGCCGAGCAGCCAGCCCTCCAGACCCGGCGGGCCTAGATAGAACTGGCCGAGTGGGCGCAGGCCTATCCCGCTGGTATTGGCGCTTGTTGTCCAGCGGGCCTCGCCGCCGACGGGCAGCAGTACGGTGCACTGCAATCCGGCACCGCTATAAACCGGGGTGACCTGTGGGCAGTGACTGGCGAGCTCGCTTAGCAGCAGATCGCGCCGGCTCTGATAGATGAGCCGGCTCTGGCGCAGGTGAGTGGCGAAGTGACCGGCACGGATGAAATCTGCAGTGACCGCCTGCTGCAACTGGTTGCTGTGGCCATCGAAGGCGGCCCTGGCCCGGCAGAAGGCACTCATCAGCGGCCTCGGCAGCACCAGATAGGCGAGTCGAAGCGAGCCAAACAGCACCTTGCTGAAGGTACCCACATAGATGACCCGCCCCTGGGCATCCAGCCCTTGCAGGGCGGGGAGCGGGCGCTGATCGTACTGATACTCACCGTCGTAATCGTCCTCCAGGATCCAGGCGCCGTGACGTTCTGCCTCGTTCAGCAGCGCCATCCGGCGAGGCAGGCTCATGGGCACGCCGAGGGGATACTGGTGGGCCGGCGTGGTGTAGATGAGGCGCGGTGCCGGATGGCGTCCCTGCGGATTGAGCCCTTCCCCATCCACAGGCACAGGGTGGACCCTGGCTCCTGCGCTCTCCATGGCGGTGCGGGCCCCGGGATAACCGGGGTCTTCCACCCAGACGGTGTCGCCGACATCGATGAGCAGCTGTGTCGCCAGCAGGATCCCCTGCTGGGAGCTGGTGAGGATCAGGATCTGATCCGGCTCGCACACCACGCCGCGTGACTGCACCAGATAGCTGCTGATGACACTGCGCAGTTCGGGCAACCCCTGCGGGTCGCCGTAGTTCA
>NZ_CAWNYS010000473.1:0-1273 GCF_963878295.1 Aeromonas sp. HMWF014
GTGCTGCACAGTGCGACCGGGCAGGCGCAGGTGGAGGCCGCATTGCGGTTGAACAACCTGATCGACGGCTATCTGGCCAGGCACGAGAGCTCTGGCAGAAACCCGGCGCTGAGCCAGTTGCAGAGCCAGCTCAACGACGGTCTCTATCGCGGTGAGCTGGCGTCACTGCAAGCCGATGTCGCGGCACTGGCAACGCGTCGCCCCGATCTGGCGGCCCTCGTCATCGGCAAGGCTGCCGAGGAGGCGAATGGCAAGCATCCGGGTCTCACCCAGATGTTGCTGCGCTGGGTGGCAGAAGATCCCTATCTGGCGGTCAAGGGGGGATACCAGGGGCAGGCGCCTGCGGATCTGCCGTTTGATGCCAGCTTCCATGTCGTGCTCGGCGAGCAGTATGGCGAGCTGAAGAAGTGGCTGGCAGACGCCCAGTCGAAGGGGCTGCTGAGCAAGGCCGTGCTGGACGAGACCGGCAAGGTGCTGCATCTGGGCTACTCCTATCAGGAGTTGCAGGACATGACGGGGGATCAGTCTGCCCAGATGACTGTCTACTTCATCAAGGAGGCAGCCAAGCAGGCTGCGCCCGGCTCCGAGCTCTCTGCCGAGATGATCATGCTGGACCAGTTTGCCGACCGGCGCTATCTCGGCGAGCTGGAGTCACGCCGCCTCGAGCAGGTTGAGAATATCTATCACAGCAGCAAGCAGACAGACGTGGCGGCCTGGGATGCCCGCTATGCCGGGAATGCCCTGCGGGATCTGAACGATCAGGTGGCACAGGAGAGCACGCTGGCGGGGCAGCTGTCACGCCTGCTGGAGAACCGTAACGGCCTGCTGATCGGGGAAACCCATGGCAGCGACGTGAATGGTCTGCGCTTCGTCAACGAGCAGATGGATGCCCTCAAGGCGCAGGGGGTGACCGTCATCGGTCTGGAGCACTTGCGCGGTGAGCTGGCACAGCCGCTGATCGACCGCTATCTGGCGGGGGGAGAGATGTCCCCCGAGCTGGCAACCATGCTGAAAACCAAGCATCTGGATCTCTCCCTGTTCGAGCGAGCGCGAGAGAAAGGGCTGCGGATTGTGGCGCTGGATGATGGCAGCACGGCAAGGCCCGCGATTGCCGGGACTGAGCACGGCCTCATGTATCGCGCCGGGGCGGCCAACAACGTCGCCGTCGACGTGTTGGGCAAGTTGCCTGATGGGGAGAAGTTCGTCGCCATCTACGGCAGCGCGCACCTGGCTTCCCACAAGGGGATCGAAGGCTTTGTGCCCGGTATTACCC
>NZ_CAWNYS010000474.1:0-3293 GCF_963878295.1 Aeromonas sp. HMWF014
GCTGGAGCGTGGTATTGCCTATTACCTGACCATCAAGGGGCAGGGTGAGCTGAGCGCCGCCCAACGCAGCGCCATTGCCGCCGTGCTGCATGATCGGATGATGGAAGTGGTGTTTGCCGACATGGACGCTGCGAGCGCCCTGTTTGCTCACCACGAGCCGCGCCCCTTCACCCAGGTGGATGTGCTGGCCGGTGGCCGCAGTGCCTTGGCCTCGGCCAACGTGGCGCTGGGTCTGGCGCTGGCCGATGACGAAATCGACTATCTGGTGGAGAACTTCACCCGCCTGGGTCGCAACCCTAACGACATCGAGCTCTACATGTTTGCCCAGGCAAACTCCGAGCACTGTCGTCACAAGATCTTCAACGCCGACTGGACCATAGACGGCGAGCAGCAGCCCAAGTCGCTGTTCAAGATGATCAAGAACACCTTCGAGCAGACGCCGGATCATGTCCTCTCTGCCTATAAAGACAACGCCGCCGTGATGGAAGGCAGCCAGGGTGGTCGCTTCTTCCCGAGCCCCGCCAGTGGTGAGTACCAGTATCATCAGGAGCGCGTCGACATCCTGATGAAGGTGGAGACCCACAACCACCCGACCGCCATCTCCCCCTTCCCGGGGGCAGCCACCGGCTCCGGCGGCGAGATCCGCGACGAGGGCGCAACTGGCCGTGGGGCCAAGCCCAAGGCGGGTCTGGTGGGCTTCACTGTCTCCAACCTGCGCATTCCCGGTTTCGAGCAGCCCTGGGAGCAGGATTTCGGCAAACCGAGCCGTATCGTCAGCGCCTTTGACATCATGCAGGAGGGGCCGCTGGGCGGCGCCGCCTTTAACAATGAGTTCGGTCGTCCGGCCATTCTCGGCTACTTCCGCACCTTCGAAGAGGAGGTGCCAAGCCACAACGGCGTCGAGGTGCGTGGCTATCACAAACCCATCATGCTGGCGGGCGGCATGGGCAACATCCGCAGCGAACACGTTCAGAAAGGGGAGATCCCGGTCGGGGCCGCCCTGATAGTGTTGGGCGGCCCGGCCATGAACATCGGCCTGGGCGGCGGCGCAGCCTCCTCCATGGCCTCCGGCCAGTCTGCCGAAGATCTCGACTTTGCCTCGGTGCAGCGCGACAACCCCGAGATGGAGCGCCGCTGCCAGGAGGTGATCGACCGCTGCTGGCAGCTGGGGGATGAGAACCCCATCGTCTTCATCCATGACGTGGGGGCCGGTGGCCTCTCCAACGCCATGCCGGAGCTGGTCAACGACGGTGAGCGCGGTGGTCGTTTTGATTTGCGCGCGATCCAGAGTGACGAGCCGGGCATGAGCCCGCTGGAGATCTGGTGTAACGAATCCCAGGAGCGTTATGTGCTGGCGGTGGCCCAGAACAAGCTGCCACTGTTCAAGGCGCTATGCGAGCGTGAGCGCGCGCCCTATGCGGTTATCGGCACTGCTACCGAAGAGAAACATCTGACGCTGTCGGATGCACACTTTGACAACCAGCCCATCGACCTGCCGCTGGACGTGCTGCTGGGCAAGGCGCCCAAGATGCACCGCGACGTGGTGACCTTGCCTGCCCAAGGCAAAGCGCTCCAGCTCGATGGCATCACCCTGAGTGATGCGGCCGAGAGAGTCTTGCGCCTGCCGACCGTGGCGGAGAAATCCTTCCTCATCACCATCGGCGATCGCAGCGTGACCGGTCTGGTTAACCGCGACCAGATGGTTGGCCCCTGGCAGATCCCGGTGGCCGATTGCGCCGTCACCGCCGCCACCTACGACAGCTATCACGGCGAAGCCATGTCGATGGGCGAGCGCACCCCGGTGGCGCTGCTCTCCCACGCCGCCTCTGCCCGCATGGCGGTGGCCGAAGCGCTCACCAACCTGGCACCGGCCCACATTGGATCGCTCAAGCGTGTCAAGCTCTCCGCCAACTGGATGTCCGCAGCCGGTCATCCGGGTGAGGATGCCGGCCTCTATGAGGCGGTCAAGGCGGTGGGCGAGGAGCTCTGCCCGGCCTTGGGTATCACCATTCCGGTGGGCAAGGACTCCATGTCCATGAAGACCCGCTGGCAGCAGGATGGCAATGAGCACAGCGTCACCTCGCCGCTCTCCCTGCTCATCACCGCCTTTGCCCGGGTCGAGGATGTGCGCAGCACGGTCACCCCGCAGCTGCGTACCGATCTCGGTGAGACCGACCTTATCCTCATCGACCTTGGCAACGGCAAGCAGCGCCTCGGCGCCTCTGCCCTTGCGCAGGTTTATCGCCAGCTGGGCGACAAGGCGCCGGATCTCGACAATCCGGTGCAGCTGAAGGGCTTCTTCAACGCCATTCAGGCGCTGGTGGCCGATCGTAAACTGATCGCCTATCACGACCGCTCCGACGGCGGCCTGTTCGTCACCCTGACTGAGATGGCCTTTGCCGGTCACTGCGGCCTCGACATCCAGCTCGATCGCATCGGTGGCGAGCTGCTGCCGGCGCTGTTTAACGAAGAGTTGGGGGCCGTCATCCAGGTGCGTCGTGACGACAAAGAAGCCGTGATGACCCTGCTGGCCGGTCACGGTCTGGCGGCCTGCTCCCACGTGCTGGGCACAGTGCGCGAGGGGGATCTCATCACCCTCACGCGTGCAGGTCAGGAGGTCTATCGCGCCAGCCGCACTGCGCTTCGCACCATTTGGGGCGAGACCAGCTGGCAGATGCAGCGTCTGCGGGACAACCCGGCGTGCGCCGATCAGGAACATGCGGCCCGTCAGGACGCCACCGATCCGGGTCTGCAGGCCAAGCTCACCTACAACCCGTCTGAGGATGTGGCGGCGCCCTATATCGCCCGTGGTGTCTCCCCCCGTTTGGCTGTGCTGCGCGAGCAGGGGGTCAACTCCCACGTGGAGATGGCGGCGGCGTTTGATCGTGCCGGCTTTGCCGCAGTGGATGTCCACATGAGTGACATTCTCTCCGGTCGCATCAAGCTGGAGGAGTTCCAGACCCTGGTGGCCTGTGGCGGCTTCTCCTATGGCGATGTGCTGGGGGCGGGGGAAGGCTGGGCCAAGTCCATCCTGTTTAACGACAACGCCCGCGAGCAGTTCCAGCGCTTTTTCGAGCGTGGTGACACCCTCTCCTTGGGTGTGTGCAACGGTTGCCAGATGATGTCCAACCTGCGCACCCTGATCCCGGGGGCCGACCTGTGGCCGCGCTTTGTGCGCAACCGCTCCGAGCGCTTCGAAGCGCGCTTCACTCTGGTGGAGGTGCAGGAGTCTCCCTCCGCTTTCTTCGCCGGCATGGCGGGTTCCGTGATGCCCATTGCCGTCTCCCATGGGG
>NZ_CAWNYS010000474.1:3303-11642 GCF_963878295.1 Aeromonas sp. HMWF014
TGCCGCTCACCTGAGCGCGTTGCAGGCCAGCGGTCTGGTAGGGCTGCGGTTTGTCGATAACCGCGGCAGCGTGACCGAGCAGTATCCGGCCAACCCGAACGGCTCACCGAACGGTATCACCGCGGTGACCACGCAAGATGGCCGCGCCACCATCATGATGCCGCACCCGGAGCGGGTGTTCCGCACCGTGGCCAACTCCTGGCACCCGGACAACTGGGGCGAGGATGGTGCCTGGATGCGGATGTTCCGCAACGCCCGGGTGCAACTGGGTTAATCTTGCAGCGCAATCTGCAGTAATCAAAAACCGGCCAGCTGGCCGGTTTTTGTCTCTCTGTTTACTGCTAGGCTGCGTTCCTAACGTGGTTGAAAAACGGTCTCCTCATGCTATGGGGGCCCATCCTTCCTGAAACACCGCATCTATTCACGTCACAACCACCTTGATAGGCCTCTTTAGAGGCCCTTTTTATGGCTTACCATTGCCGCGTCTGAAGTTTGAACACCTTGAGCACAACCTAGCTGTTGCCCAGCTCGTGGGGGGTGAAATCGCCCCGATCCAGAATGCGCAGGCAGGCATCCACCACCGCCTCGTCCAGTTGGGCTCCCCGCATCTGTATGATGTGAGCCCTGGCCTGGGGAATGCCGAGGGCGGCACGGTAGGGACGATCCGAAGACATGGACTCGACAATGTCGGCCACGGTGAGAATGCGCGCCTCCAGCAAGATCTGATCCCCCTCGAGACCCTCGGGATAGCCGGAGCCGTCGAGATACTCATGATGCTGGTGGATCATCTGGGCGATGGGCCAGGGGAAGGCGATGTCCTTGAGGACCTGGTAACCGGCAGTCGGGTGCTCCTTGACCAGATTGAACTCCTGGGGTGTCAGCTTGCCCGGTTTGGTGAGGATGTCGACCGGTACCTGGATCTTGCCGATGTCGTGCACCATGGCCCCCAGATAGAGGCCGCGCAGCTGCTTGTCGCCCAGTACCAGCTCGCGGCCTATGGCCATGGCCAGCGTGGCGACGTGTTTCTGGTGACCTGCGGTGTAGGGATCGCGCTGCTCCAGTACGGCGGCGATGGCACCCAGGGCATCCTCCAGCGCGAGCTCCAGTTGACGGGCATACAGCACCTTGTCCCGCTGCGCGGCAAGATAGGCCTGTTGAGTGCCACGGGCTTGCAGGCCATAGGCCAGGTAATCGGCCAGTTGGCTGAAGAGTCGCACCTCTTCCCCGGTGAAGACCCTGGCGTGCGGGCTGTGGATGAGCAGAGCGCCCCGCACGGTGGAATGCCATTGTAGCGGGAGCAGCAGGCGGGCCCGCAAGGTGGCCGAATGATGGACAACCTCGCTCGCCAATGCTTCGTTGCGTGGCTCGCCATCGCAGATGGTCTGACGCAAGGCCGGATCCCGGGTGAGCCAGTGGTCGTTGGTAAACCAGGTGGCGTTGCCCGCCTGCGCCAGTATCTGCAGCGCATCCTGATCCACGGCCTCCTGCAGCACAGTCACGAGGGGAAAACGGCCATCAAAGGTGATGGCGTCACAGATCTCCTGCAGCAGCACCTGCTCATCCCCCTGCCTGAGCATGGCATGGTGGGCGCGGCCAATGGCCTCCAGCGTCCAGGTATATTGCAGCAACTGCTCCTGCTGCTGTTTCTGCTCCGTGATGTCATCGAAAAAGACCCCGACGCCGACCACCTCGCCCAGCTCATCGCGCAGGGGGAACTTGGTGGTGCTGAGCCAGCGAGCCTCGCCGTCCTTGAGGTAGGGCTCTTCGTGCTGGTGCGTGGTGCCGTTGGTCATGACCCTGAGATCGTCATCCCGATAGCGTTGGGCCAGCTCGGCCGGGAAAAAGTCGGCATCACACTTACCGATGATCTGGGCTGGCTCCAGGGCGAGATCATCGGCCAGCAGTCGGTTGCAGGCAGTGAAGACGGAGCGGGTATCCTTGAGCAGGACACGGTAGGGCAGCTGATCCATCACCTGAGCGCAGAGGGGGCCAGCGGGCAACGGGAGCTGGGCGCCGAGCTGACGGCGGGACGAGGTATCCGGTCTTGAAGTCATTTGTGCTCCTGCGGCAGATCAGGGGGTAGTGAAACGATAGCCTGCTTGCCACACGCAGAGGCAGGCATTCACCACCTGCTCGTCATAGTGGATGCCGGC
This sequence comes from Aeromonas sp. HMWF014, assembly GCF_963878295.1. Lineage (NCBI taxonomy): Bacteria > Pseudomonadati > Pseudomonadota > Gammaproteobacteria > Aeromonadales > Aeromonadaceae > Aeromonas > Aeromonas sp. HMWF014. Next base: position 5,457 of record NZ_CAWNYS010000474.1, read on the forward strand.
ATAGCGCGTCAGCTGGGCGAAGGCATCGGTCAGCGACATGGCGCGGCGGAAGGGGCGGTGGGCCGTCATGGCGGCCAGCGAGTCGGCCACCCGGATGATGCGCGCCTCCAGGCAGATGGCATCACTCTGCAGGCCTTGCGGGTAGCCGCTGCCATCCATGTTTTCGTGATGCTGCTGCACTATGGTGGCGATGGGCCAGGGGAAGTCTATCTGTTGGAGGATGTCACAGCCGGCCTGAGGGTGTAGCTTGATCAGTTCAAACTCCACCGGCCTGAGCTCACGGGGGCGGGTGAGGATGTCGGCCGGGATCTGCAGCAGGCCTATGTTGTGGACCATGGCCGTGAGACCGAGTCCATCCAGCCGATCCTGTGGCAGCTGCAGGTGCTGACCGATGGCCAGTGCGAGATCGTGTACGCGCTTTTCATGGCCAGCCGTACCGGGATCCTTGTGGGCAATGGCGGAGGAGAGCGCCGCTATGGTTTGAAACAGCAAGGTGCGCTGATGCTGCTCGCTCTCCCTGATATGGGTGATATTGACCAGTGCCCCTATGATGCCGGCCACCTTGCCCTGATGGTCGTAGAAGAGATCCTTGAAGTTGAGCACCTGATAACGATGGCCGCTGCGATCGATCAGGCTGTGTTCGAAAGATTGCGGCTGCTTGCTGCGAAGCACCTCCAGGTCCCGCTGGGTGTACTCGTCCGCCATCTCGGGCGGCAGAATATCATCCACACGCTTCCCCAGCAGCTCTGCCCTGCGGATACCGGTTATCTGGGTAAAAGTCGGGTTGCAGCCGATGAAGCGTCCCTCGACGTCCTGGTAGCACACGGGAATGGGGATCGCCTTGAGCAGGGATTCGTTGACGTGCTGCATATCCACCCGCTCTGCTTGTTGACGCAGGGCCAGTTGCTCGCTGTCCCGGCACAGCTGGATTGCGCGTGCCAGGTTGCCGAGGATGGGGCTGAACAGATGGCACAGCTGTTCATCCCCATCCTCAGTTCTCGGGGAGAGCAGCAGCATGAGATAGCCCCCCTCTATCCGCAAGCGGTAGGCAAAGGGATAGGGACGGGAGCCGGGCAGGGGAATGGCGCCGTGCAGGGAGAACTGCTCGCCGTCACTGACCCAGGCGGGCAGCGCCAGTGGTTGCCCGTGCTGCTGGATCAGCTGCTCGTCCCCGATGGCCTTGACGATCATGTACTCCCCCTGTGGCAGCTGCTGCAGCACCAGCCCAACCGGGCAGGCACAATGAAACAGAAAGCGTTGCAGCACCTGGGTCAGCAGGGCATCCAGGGTCACCTCGCGGCCGATGCAGAGGGCAAGATCGCAGACGATGGCCATGTCATGGTCGTTGTTCATGACGGCCTTGCTCCGTTGCAGAGAATGGCGCCATTGTGGAAGAGAGGATAATCCCCTGCCCGCAAGCTACCCATCTCGCTGAGTGAGAGTGCGCCAGCCAGTTCGTGGGCGTCGCCCTGGGTAAACAGCGCGTTCAGCTCCCGCTGCTGGCCAAAGTGCTGCTGATGGCCGGTGCAGTCATCGCGCTCCAGTGTGTTGACCGGGCCGTGCTGGCTCTCTTGCTGCCGCCCGGTGACACGGCCGATATCCTGTTCGGCCAGCAGCCAATCAAGTCGACCTCCTCGAGAGGGGAGCGGCGCATCAGCCAGCGGGCGGGCATAAAAGAGGCAAAAGGAGGGCAGCGTCATAACACCAAGTTCCATTCCTGTATCTCATGAATATATCAGTAAGGGGCGGGGTGATGATACTCAGCTGTGACCTGTGATGTGACATAAGCGGTTAGAAAGACGCATAAAAAGTGAGCTTGCTCAACCAGCAATAAAAAACCGGCCACCCGGGCCGGTTGTGTGTTGCTGGCAGCGGCGCGACTTTTAGCGCAGTACCACGTTTTGAAAGCCCTGTACCAGGCTGATGACCGGCTGGGGGTAGATGCCCAGTGCCACCACTATGATGGCGGAGAGCAGCACCACCATGCCGCCCGAGGAGACGGCCCAGTCGGCCTTGGCATCGCGCAGCTGCATGCCGGGTTCCAGCAGATAGAGGGTGACCATGACGCGCAGGTAGTAATAGAGACCCATGGCGCTGCCCAGCACGATGGCACCACAGAGCCACCACAGCTTGGCATCGACCGTTACCCCGATCAGATAGAACTTGCCGATGAAGCCCAGCGTCATGGGGATACCCGCGAGCGACAACATCATCACCGTCATGACGGCGGTCAGGTAGGGGCGGTGCCAGAACAGACCACGGTAGCTGTGCAGGGAGTCCGCATCCTTGCCGCGATAGGGGCTGGACATCATGCTGATGACGCCAAAGGCCCCCAGGTTGGTGAACAGGTACATCAGCAGGTAGACGCCGGCCGCTTCCACTGGCATCTGGCCGAGGCGGCTGGCGACGATCACCGCCAGCAGATAACCGAAGTGGGAGATGGAGGAGTAACCCATCATCCGCTTGATGTTGGTCTGCAGCAGGGCTAACAGGTTGCCGATGACGATGGAGATGACCGCCATGGCGGCCAGCAGCCAGTGGATCATGGGATCCGCCGCGGCAGGCACCGCCAGATAGAAACGTAGCAGCACGCAGAACACGGCTATCTTGCTGACGGTGGCCAGAAAGGTGGCCACCGGTGCCGGGGCGCCTTCGTATACGTCAGGTGTCCAGAGGTGGAAGGGGGCCAGGGAGAGCTTGAAGGCAAATCCCACCAGCATCAGCCCCAGACCGCCCATCAGCAGCGGGTGGTGAGCCGGGGTGGTCGCCAGGGTCAGGCCGAGATCGCTGAAGCTCAGGCTGCCCGCCTGGGCGTAGAGCAGCGCCATGCCAAACAGCAGGAAGGCGGTGGCGGTGGCGGAGAGCACCATGTACTTGATGCTGGCCTCCAGCGAATGGCGCTCGCGGTAGGCGTAGCCCACCAGACCGAACATGGGCAGGGTCAGCATCTCGATCCCGATGAACAGGGAGGCGAGATGGCGGGAGCCGGCCAGCACCAGGCCGCCGGCGGTGGCGATCAGCAGCAGCAGATAGAACTCTTCCCGGTTGTCCGGATAGCCCTTGAGCCAGGAGCGACCGAAGGTGCAGGTGGCCAGGGCGCCGATGAGCACCAGCCCCATGTAGAAGACGGCGTAGCCGTCAATCTGCAGCAGAGGGGTGACCCCCTGATCACCCTGCGCCATCACGATGGGCAGGGAGAAGAGCGCCAGGTTGAGGCCCGTGATGGTGACGACGAAGGCGGTGTCGTCACAGCGTCGCCAGGCGATGGCCAGCATCAGGGCCAGCATGGCCCCCGTTGTCAGCAACAGGGGCAACAGGGCCAGCAGTTGAGAAGCGGTGAATGTCATTGCAGTGCTCCTGTAAGGGACAAGTAAGGCAACAGGGCCAGCGGTCGGGAAACAGTCAGGTTCATTGCAATGCTCCTGCAGACGGCAGTGCGTACCAGTGCAGCACGCTCATCAGGCTGCTGCCTGCGGTATCGAGTACCGGCTGGGGATAGACACCGAGCAGCACCAGCAGGCCAGCTATGGTCATCATCATCACCAGCTCGCGGCGATCCAGACCCTTGAGCACCTTCTCGTCCTTGGGCGCACCGAAGCAGACCCGCTGCAGCATGATGAGGGAGTAAACGGATGCCAGTACCAGACCGAAGGTGGCGATGACGGTGATGATGGGGGCAACCTGGAAGCTGCCGATGAGGATCAGGAACTCGCCGACAAAGTTACCTGTGCCCGGCATGCCAAGGGAGGCCACCGAGAAGAACAGCATGACGCCGGGCAGGTAGCGCAACCGGCCCCACAGGCCGCCCATCAGGCGCAGATCACGGGTGTGCAGCCGCTCGTAGAGCTGACCGCACAGGATGAACAGACCGGCGGCGGAGAGGCCGTGAGCAATCATCTGCACCACGGCGCCCTGCAGCGCCAGCTCGCTGCCCGAGTAGATGGCGATCATCACGAAGCCCATGTGGGAGATGCTGGTGTAGGCCACCAGGCGTTTGATGTCGGTCTGGGCGAACGCCACTATGGCGCCGTAAACGATGCCGACCAGACCCAGCAGCATGGCGTAGGGGGCAAACTCGGCGGAGGCCTCCGGGAACAGTGGCAGCGCGAAACGCAGCAGACCGTAGGCGGCGGTTTTCAGCAAGATCCCGGCGAGATCCACCGAGCCTGCGGTCGGCGCCTGACTGTGGGCATCCGGCAGCCAGCCGTGTAGCGGCACCAGCGGCATCTTGACCGCGAAGGCGATGAAGAAGCCCAGCATCAGCAACCACTGGACGCCCTTGCTCATCGGGGTGTTGAGCAAGTCCTGATAGTTAAAGGTGAAGACGCCGGTGGCGGCATGATGGGTCAGCACCAGACCCAGAATGGCGACCAGCATGATGAGGCCGCTGACCTGGGTGTAGATGAAGAACTTGGTGGCTGCGTTGATCCTGGACTTGCCGTCGGTGACCGAGTGGCCCCACAGCGCGATCAGGAAGTACATGGGGACCAGCATCATCTCCCAGAAGAAGAAGAACAGGAACAGGTCCAGCGCCATGAAGACGCCGAGCACCCCCCCCAGGATCCACAGCAGGTTCAGGTGGAAGAAGCCGATGCGCTGTACGATTTCCTTCCAGGAGCAGAGGATGGCCAGCACGCCGATGAAGCAGGTGAGCATTACCATCAGCAGGGAGAGGCCATCCACCGCCAGGTGCAGGGAGATGCCGAAGCGGGGGATCCAGGGCAACTGCAGTTCGGCAGCCCAGGCGGACACGCCCGTCTGGGTTGCAAGGGAAAAGTCACCGCTCCACCAGATGGCGCCGGAGAGCAGCAGGCAGGCGCTCATGGACAGCAGTGCGACCCAGCGCACGAAGTATTCACCGAAGCGCTCCGTCTGCCAGCAGAGCAGACCGCCGATGAAGGGTATTAACAAGATCCAGAGTAAGGTCACGATATCAGCTCTCGTCTATGTTCTAGTCACTGTGCAGGCCCGTGGGCTTGCTGCGAGTTCAGGGGCTGCATCACGGGATCAGCCGAGCAGCAGCAGGGCCAGGATCAGGACGGTGCCCATCCCCATGGAGGCTGCATACCAGCGCAACTTGCCGGAAACGGTCCAGGCCAACAGCTGGTGGCCACGCAGGGCCAGCCAGGCCGGCAGATTCATCATCCAGTCCAGCGGATCCTTGCCAAGCAGGCGAGTGCTGAGCAGGTAGGGCTTGACCCACAGCTGATGGTACAACCAGTCAAAGCCCCAGGCATTGAACCAGAGGGTGCTGAGCAGCCGGCCAGGCGCGCTGTTCGCCACGCGGGTGGCCAGTCGACGTTCACCCAGGAACAGGAAGGCGGCCAGGGCGATACCCGCGATGGCGACGATGCCGGAGGCGATCTCCAGCGTGTGACGACCCGCCTCTATGTGATCTCCCGGCCCAGCCGGCAGCACCCCCGCCAGCGGCGGTACTATCAGGGCCCCGATCCCGGTGGAGAGCACCAGCAGCACCAGCAGTGGCAGCTGGTGGGCCAGACCGTGGCCGGCGTGGGCCTGCGTCTGCACCTTGCCGTGGAAGGCGATGAAGATGAGGCGGAAGGTGTAGAGGGAGGTCAGGAAGGCCCCCACCAAGCCGGCCCACAACAGTGTGGTCTGGCCGGATGCCTGCACCTGCCACAGGATGGCGTCTTTACTGTAGAAACCGGCCGTGACCAGTGGCAGCGCGGCCAGCGCCGAGCCCCCTACCAGGAAGCAGGCATAGACCAGCGGCAAACTCTTGCGCAGGCCCCCCATCTTGAAGATGTTCTGCTCGTGGTGGCAGGCAACGATGACGGCACCGGCGGAGAGGAACAAGAGCGCTTTGAAGAAGGCGTGGGTCATCAGGTGGAAGATGGCCCCTTCCCAGGCGCCGACCCCGAGTGCCAGGAACATGTAGCCTATCTGGCTCATGGTGGAGTAGGCCAGGATCCGCTTGATATCGGTCTGTACCAGGGCCGCAAAACCTGCCAGGAGCAAGGTGATGGCACCGACCAGCGCCACCAGATGCAGGATCTCGGGGGCCAGCAGGAAGAGGCCGTGGGTACGGGCGATGAGATAAACACCGGCAGTCACCATGGTCGCGGCGTGGATCAGGGCAGAGACCGGCGTCGGGCCAGCCATGGCATCCGCCAGCCAGGTTTGCAGCGGCAACTGGGCCGATTTGCCGACCGCGCCGCCCAAGAG
>NZ_CAWNYS010000475.1:0-5757 GCF_963878295.1 Aeromonas sp. HMWF014
GAAGGCATCAGTTCTGGATTCGCTGTTTGAGGTCATGTCGCTCGATGATTTTCAAAGGGGTGGGTTCGTGCAGTTTGCCACGGGCGAGGGTCCATTGCCGCTCGCACAGGTCGGTCAGATCGTTGTTCTGGTGGCTGATGATGACCAGGCCACTGCCCTGTTCCCGCAGATCTTGCGCCAAGGCGGCCATCAGGGCAACCGAATGTGCATCCAGATTGGCGGTGGGTTCATCCATCAGCAAAAAGGCGGGCTGCAGCGCCCAGGCGCGGGCCATGGCCAGACGCTGGCGCTCGCCACCGGACAAAATACTGATGTGTTCCCGCGCCACTCCTTCCAGCTCGACCCGGCGCAGCGCCTCGAACACCCGCACCTCGTCGGCGGCCTGATGGCCGAGGGCCCAGGCGACGTTGTCGTGCACGCTGCGATCGAACAGATAGGGGGTCTGGTGCAGATAGGTGACCCGGCCCGGGCCGGGATCCCGCTTGATCCACTGCTCGAGTCTGGCGCGCCAGCCACGGGCGAGGTTGGTGTGGCCCTGGGTCGGCGTCAGCAGGCCGGCCAGTATCTTGAGCAGGGTGGTCTTGCCCACCCCGTTCGCCCCGCGCAGCCAGATGGCGTCGCCTGCCGCGATGGAGAGCCGCTCTATCTGGAACAGGTTACGCTCGCCAAAGCGCATCATCAGCTGGTGGGCGGTCAGGGCCATGGGGTACTCCAGTTGATAAACCGTGGGGGCATGGTCAGTTCTTCAGATAGCTGTGGCCGCGACATGCGGTCAGCAGCAGGTTGAGCAGCAGGGCCAGGCTCAGCAGCACTATGCCGAGCGCCACCCCCTGGGCAAAGGCACCCTTCTGGGTTTCCAGCGCAATGGCAGTGGGGATGTTGCGGGTAAAATGCAGGATATTGCCCCCCACCATCATGGAGCAGCCCACCTCGGTGACGATGCGGCTGAAGGCGCCGATCACCGCTGCCAACAGGCCGAAGCGGCATTCGCGCATCAGCCCGAGCAGTGCCTTCGGCCAGGAGAGCCCCAGGGTGAGTGCTGTCTCCCAGGCGCGGCGATCGCTTTGAATGAAGGCGGCGTGAGCCATGGTGGCGATGACGGGGAAGGCGATCAGCATCTGGCCAGCCACCATGGCTTGCTGGGTAAACAGCATCTTCCAGTCGCCAAAGGGGCCTGCCCGCGAGAGCAGCATGTAGAGCAAGAGGCCGATCACCACGGTCGGCACCGACTGCAGGGTATTGATGCAGGAGAGCCAGAGCCAGCGCGCCGGGATCGGCAGATAGGCCAGCGCAAAGCCGAGCAGCAGCGCCGGCACCAGCACCAGCGCCAGCGCCAGGCAGGAGACGGAGAAGGAGACCCCCACCACCTGCCACAGCTCTGTGTCGCCACTGAACAGCAGGGCAAGCGCCGCCAGCGTTGTATCCAGCAGGGTTGGCATCACGCCTCTCTCTCATGGTGCAGGGCGAGGGCCGTCAATGCGGCCATATCCAGCAGGGTCGGCATTATTGCCCGCTGGTATCGGCTACAAACAGCGCCTGACCCGCCACCTTGAAGTCACCGATCAGGGTCTGGCCATGTTCGGAGACCAGCCAGTTCTTCAGGGTGCGGGCTCCTTCGGTATTGAGATCCGGGTAGCGCTTGGGGTTGACCAGGATCACCTGATAGGGGTTGAACAGGCGCTTGTCACCCTCCAGCAGCACGGCGAGATCCAGCTTGCTCTGATAGGCGAGCCAGGTGCCTCGGTCGGTCAGGGTGTAGGCACCGAGCTCGGAGGCCATGGTCAGGGTCGGCCCCATACCCTGGCCGATGGACTTGTAACCGGGGAACTCGGGTTTGACGTCAGCGGCTTGCCACAGGGTCTTCTCCTTGATGTGCGTGCCGGACTCGTCACCGCGGGAGATAAAGGTCTGGCCCTGATCCTTGATGGCTTGCAGCCCTTTCGCCGCGTCGTGCAGCTTGCCCAGACTCGCCGGGTCTTTCGCCGGGCCGACGATGACGAAGTCGTTGTACATCAGGTGCACCGGCTCGATACCAAAGCCTGCGTCGACGAAGGCCTTCTCGGCAGAGGGGGCATGGGTCATCACCAGATCCGCATCGCCGTTTTCACCCATCTTCAGGCTCTGACCAGTACCGGCCGCCATCACCTGCACCGGATAACCTGTCTCCTTGGTGAACTGGGGCAGCAGCCAGCCCAGCAAACCGGACTGCTCGGTGCTGGTGGTGGTGGCGAGGCGGATAGGCGCCTTGGTGGTATCGGCATGGACTGCGCCGGCGATCAGCAGGCTGGCCGCGAGGGAGAGGGCAAAATGTTTGAGATGGGTTTTGATCGTCATCTTGATGCAACTTTTTCAGGGTGGATGAGGAGAGGGCAAGCGTAAGCAAACAGGGTGCCAAACTGTTCCTTTCCTGTTTTATTTGCAGTTTGCCTTTTAAAAACAGACGTTTATTAGAATCATTTAGGTGAGCGTGTTATCGCTTTTAATAATTGGTGTTGGTGCTTTTGATACGGTAAGGACAAAATGTCCCACTAAAGTTCCGGTTATCGGGACATTCTCCGACCTTACCTGCATTCGAGGTACTTTTGTCATGACTGCACCCGCCAGCCGCTGGTCTGCCCTCTCTTTGCTCATCGTCGATGATGAACCCGGCATGCGCAGCTTTCTGGCCAAAGCGCTGGCCAGGCGCTTCGCCCAGATAGAGACGGCCGCCAGCGTGGAGGAGGCGGAAGCCCTGCGCTGTCGCCTGCATTTCGATCTCATCATTGCCGACATCCGGCTGCCGGGGCGCTCCGGCATTGAATGGCACGAAGCCATCGACCCCGCGACCCGTCGCAGCGACATCATCTTCATGACAGGTTTCGGCGACATGGATACCGCCCTCAAGGCGCTGCGGCTCGGCGCCAGCGACTTCATCCTCAAGCCCTTCAACCTGGATCAGATGGTGCAGGCGGTGGACAGGGTGATAGAGCGCCGCCAGATGGAGCGGGAGAACCTGCTGCTGCGCCGGGAGGTGAGCAAGCTCTTCCCCCCCACCCTGATAGGCGACAGCGCCAAGACCCGGGATCTCAAGACGCTCATCGCCAGAGTGGCGCCCTCCAACGCCGCCGTGCTGGTGGAGGGGGAGTCCGGCACCGGCAAGGAGCTGGTGGCCCGCGCCCTGCACCAGCTCTCCGGTCGTATGGGGGCCTTTGTGCCCCTCAACTGTGCCTCCATCGCTCCCGAGCTGCTCGAAAGCGAGCTGTTCGGTCACGTGCAGGGGGCCTTCACCGGCGCCCGCAAGGGGCGCGACGGCCTGTTCCGGGTCGCCCATCAGGGCACCCTCTTTCTGGACGAAATAGGCGAGATGCCGCTCGCCATGCAATCTTCCCTGCTGCGGGTGCTGGAGCAAAAAGCGATCCGGCCGGTCGGCGCCGAACGTGAATTGTCGGTGGATGTGCGTATCGTCGCCGCCACCAACCGCAACCTCAAAGCCGAGGTGGAGGCGGGCCGCTTTCGCGAAGATCTCTTCTACCGCCTCAACGTGGTGGCGCTGCCGGTGGCGCCACTGCGCGATCGCGTCGACGACATCCCCGCCCTGGTCCATCACTTCACTCGCCAGCTCACTGCCGAGATGGGGATGGGCTCCTTAAGTTGGACCCACGAGGACGTGGTGGCCATGCAGGCCTATCCCTGGCCCGGCAACGTGCGCGAGCTGCGCAACCTGATCGAGCGCTGCCTGTTGCTGGGCAAGCCCCCCGCCGACTATTGGCAGAGCAACAAAGCGGCAGAGCAGGGGGAGAGCGAAGAGGGCTATCCGCTGGCGTGGCCGCTGGCCGAGGTGGAAAAGGCCCATATTCTGCAAGTGGTGGCGAGCCATGATGGCAACAAATCCGCCGCCTCCCGGGTGCTGGGGGTGGCGCGCAAGACCCTGGAGCGCAAGTTCAAGGAGTGGGCCATCGAATGATCATCTGCAACCGGATGGCGCCGCTGTGACCCTGTTGCCGCGCTGGCTCAAGACCAAGGTACGTTGGCGCCTGCTGCTGCTCACCTCTGTGCCCATCACGCTCACCCTGGTGGGCATGATAGGGCTGACGCTGTACTGGACCCTCACCTACAGCTGGCAGAACCTGCTCACCAATGTGCGCGGCGACCTCAGGGTCGCCCACCATGCGGTGAGCGTGCAGCAGCAACGTCAGGCCGAACATCTGGAGCACCTGCGCGATGCCTGGGCCTTCCAGCTGCGGCTGCGCGAATCGCCAGATCAACTGCAGGAGTGGGTGATGCCGCTGGCGGCCAACTATGGCCTCGATTTTCTGCGCTTGCGCCATGGCCCCGAGCTGGATCAGCTGACAGCGCAGGCGCGCACGGCCCTCGCCGCCGGGCGCAGCGTCAGCCACTTCGTGGTCTGGCCGCGGGAGCAGTTGCTGGCCCTCTCGCCCGCCCTTGCCAGCCGCGCCGTGCTGGACAGGGAGCACACAGCCGACCTTGGCCAGGAGACCCGGGGGCTGGTCAGCCTCTCCCTGACGCCCGTCATGGCCCAAGACGGCTCTCTCTGGGCCGTGCTGGAGGGGGGCGAGCTTATCAATGGCAGTACCCGGCTGGTGGACGAGATCAGGGGGCAGGTGTTTGCCAAAAATACGCTGCCAGAGGGGGGCGTAGGCACAGTGACCCTGTTTCTTGGCGATCTGCGGGTGAGCACCAACGTGCCTGCCAGCAGCAGCCGTCAGCTGGGCCGGGCGGTGGGCACCCGGGTCTCGCCACCGGTGCGCGAGCAGGTGTTGGGACGGGGGGAGATGTGGGTTGACCGCGCCTTCGTCCACGACGCCTGGTATGTCTCTGGCTACGAGCCGCTGCTGGGGGCGAATGGCGAGCGGATCGGCATGCTCTATGTCGGCTTTCTCGAGTGGCCCATCATCCGTACCTACCTCACCAATCTGGTGGAGCTGGGCTCCGGCGTGGTGGTGCTGTTGCTGCTCTCGGGCCTGCTGGTCTATCGCGGCGCACGGGATCTCTTCACCCCCATAGAGCGGATGCACAAGGTAGTGCGTCAGGTGCAGCATGACCAGTCGGCCCGGGTGGGGGCGCTGCCGCTTGACCCCGACCATGAGCTGGCCGAGCTGGGGCGCCAGTTTGACGCCATGCTGGACCGGCAGGCCGCGCACCAGCAGCAGCTGGCCCGCAGCGCCGACCAGCTGGAGCAGAAAGTGGCCGAGCGCACCTTGAGCCTCAAGCAGAAGACTGCCGAGCTGGAGCACCACATCCATATGCTGACCGAGGCGCGCCAGCAGCTGCTCATCAGCGAGAAGCTGGCGGCCCTTGGTGAGCTGTGCGCCGGGGTGGCCCACGAGATCAATAACCCCTTGGCGGTGATCCTCGGCAATGTGGAGCTGATGAAGCTGGAGTTGGGGGAGGCGGCCGAGCCGGTCAGTGAGGAGCTGGCGCTGGTGTTGGCCCAGATTGAGCGCATCCGCGCCATCACCCGAAGCCTGCTGCAATATTCCCGCCCCGGCGACTACGAGACTGCGCCCGTCTGGCATCACCTCACCCCCATCATTGAAGAGAGCCTGACTCTGGTGCGTTCAGCCCTGCGCCAGCAGCAGGTAGCGCTGGTGGCCGATCTCAGGGCCCAGCAGCCCATCGAGGCGGATCGCCAGCAGCTGTTGCAGGTGCTGATAAACCTCTTGGTCAACGCCAGCCACGCGCTGGGGGAGCGGGGGGAGATCCGGGTCGAGAGCCGCGACTGGTGCGATGAGGCGGGAGCGCTGCAAGGGGCCGAGG
>NZ_CAWNYS010000475.1:5767-9005 GCF_963878295.1 Aeromonas sp. HMWF014
TCATCGACAACGGCAGCGGCATCGAGGCCGCCATCATGGACAAGATCTTCGACCCCTTCTTCACCACCCGCGCCACCGGCACCGGGCTGGGGCTGGCCCTGAGCCATCGCATCATCAGCCGCTGGGGCGGGGAGCTGTTGGTGGATTCCACCCCGGGACAGGGGAGCTGCTTTACCATACGGCTGCGTAGCCACGCCCTGCTGCCCAGCGGCGGCGAACCCGTGAAACTGGAAGGGTGGCGCATTGCGCTCAATGCCGAGGGGCGTGAGACAGGGGATTGATCTCGTTATAAAAAGGCCCGTTATCAAAAAGCCCGTGATAAAAACAGCCCGTCAATATGGTTGGCGGGCTGTTTTGTGGGCGGGTGAGGGGTTATTTACTGCGGGCTCCACACCAGCTTGCCGCTCTGGCTCAGGTCATAGCCGCCGAGGCGGGCCGCCAGCTCGCGCCCCTCGGGGGATTGCAGCCAGCCGATCAGTTGTTGTAGCAGGGTGCGAAAGAAGACCCCCTGCGGCATCACCAGATCGAAGCACTCCTGCGACAGCGGCATAAAGCCGAGGCCAAACTCGGTGGCGGTGCTCTGGGCGCCGGGCCCGACATCGGCATCGCCACGGCTGATGGCGGCGGCCAGCTCCCGCTCGCTGTTGACCTCGAGGGTGCGCTCCAGCCGGGTCAGCGACTCCCCCTGGGTTTGCAGCCACTCCTGCAGGGCGCGCTGGCTGCCAGCCCCCTCTTGGCGCATGGCCCAGCGCCAGTCGAGCGCCTCTTTGGCCTCTTTGGGTTGCAGCCCCTGGCGCAGCACCAGCCCCTGCACCCGCCTAAATCCATGAACGATCACCCATTGCCGGTGGCCCTGATACTGCTGCACCAGCGCCGGGTGGCGCAGGTGCGCCTCCTCGGCCTGCCCCCAGTGGATGGCGCACAGATCCACATGGCCGCGCGCCAGCATCGCCAGCCCCTGCCTTGTGCCGCACGGGGTGTAGCCCACCAGTGCCTGGGTGCCGAGCAGCTGGGCCAAACGGCTGCTGGCGTAGTGCAGCAGCACGTCGTCTGAGCCCGCCAGCAGCAGCCGGTCGTTCATCACCCCCTCGTGGCAGCTGCCGAGCAGCCAGCGGTCGAGCAGGGAGCGGGGAAACAGCCACTTGCCGGTCGCCTTGGTGGCAGGGATGCGCGCCTCGTTGGCGAGCTGGTAGACCTTCTTCTCGTTGAGATCGAGGTATTCGGCCACCTGCTTTACGTTCATAAATTCATTCATGGCTTGCGCTTGACCCTCTGGCTGGACCGGCCGAGGCGGCGGCCAGCACCGGCGGCTTCTCGTCCAGCACTATATGGTCGTGGCCGCTGAATACCTCGAAGTGACGCCCCTTGGCGCGGGCAATCATGGTGATGCCGAGCTGGCGGGCCAAATCCAGCCCCATCTGGGTGACGCCGGAGCGTGACAACAGCACCGGAATGCCCATCTGCGCCACCTTGATCACCATCTCCGAGGTGAGCCGCCCTGTGGTGTAGAAGATCTTGTCGTGGCCAGCCTCGCCACTCATCCAGAGCTCGCCCGCCAGGGTATCCACCGCATTGTGGCGCCCCACGTCCTCGACAAAGGAGAGGATCTCAGCGCCGCGACAAATGGCGCAGCCATGCACGGCCCCCGCCATCTTGTAGGTTTCGTTATGGGCCGACAGCGCCTTGAGCAGGGCGTAGAGGGTGCTCTGTTTCAGTTCTGGCGCCGCCAGCACGACCCCTTCCAGCTTCTTCATCACGCTGCCATACATGGTGCCCTGACCGCAGCCGGAGGTGACCGTCTTCTTCTCCAGTGACTGGTCGAGATCGGCGGCCTGCTGGCTGCTCACCACGGCGGCGGCCTCGCTCTCCCAGTCGACGATCACCGATTCGATGGCCGAAATATCCTCGATAAAGCCCTGATTTTTCAGATAACCCAGCACCAGCGCTTCGGGGCGCGCCCCCAGCGTCATCAGGGTTACGATCTCCTTCCAGTTGAGGTAAACCGTCAGCGGCCGCTCACAGGCGATTTGGCGGGTTTGCAGCGTGCCCTGCTCATCCATCACCTCGACGGCCATGGTGAGCTGGGCGGCAGCATTGCTTTTGATAAAGGTCGGTGTCATGGGCCCCTCGCGACCGGTTGCCGGGATCTAAGGGGAGGAATACAGCAAGATTTGTTCCAAGTTAATGCAGGTGGATTGGGATGATATAAACATGTGCATATTTCGGAGATGAGGGTTTATGTGTGCAAATCTTCATTTCTCTGAAAAAGTAAGTAGACATTCTTTTCATATAAAATCGATAGGGTTAGACTCGACTTAAAAAATTAATTTTAAATTCTAATGGCGTTATGATCTTCAATTAAAACTGTTAGGCATAAAATATGAGCTTTGATCTTGTGGTAATAAAACCGTGTAATCATTCAATAGCAGATCTTTCAGAGGTTGAAGACGTCATGCCCCTTGGAAGTAAAGAGTTGATTTCTACAAAAGTAACTCAATGCTTCCCCAATGCAATAGAGGGTGTTTGGTTATCTGATGAATTCTCTGTAGAGGTTTTTGTTAGTGGTGAGCCTGTAACATCAGTTCATATCACTATACACTTTGGTAATGGATGGTCAAAAAACAGTGAGGCTAAACTATTAAGTATGATTGCAGCAATCTGTCGAAGTATAGATGCTTCAGCCTTTTCATTATCTGATAATACAAAGTTAGCTCCATAATGTAGAATCTGGATATTGAATCAATCTGTAGCAGTGGGAAGGATTGGTATGGAAGTTTTTAACGAAATACTTGATGATTACAGCGAATATTGTCACCAGAGACTCCAAGCAGAGTTTGGATTGTATTCGCCAGAGACGTACGATCCTATCTATTTGTATCAGCGTTACAAATGTAGAATTATTGAAAAAAGAGCTCGCTTAGTATTTGAATCAAAGGAACTGTCTATCCCTAAGGAGCACAAAATTGCATACGAAGGTATTATTGAATCGATAAAAGTTGGTGAGTGTCTCAAGAAATATCAAAGTAGAAAGCTAAAAAATCTGCACTACGATGATGACATGTTATCTCATTGGGGAATTCAGCACTTTCATCTGAGCCTAGGTGTGGAGAGAGATGGTTTTGTAACCAGAACTGGAGAGCTTCTATTTATTCATTTCTCTGCTCATGAAGCCCATATATTAGGTGTTTTTGACCATAGTTCATGGTGTGACTTGAGCCTTATACAGATTATGCATAAC
>NZ_CAWNYS010000476.1:0-4156 GCF_963878295.1 Aeromonas sp. HMWF014
CTTGGTCTACCTGTCAGAAAGCTCCGAGTGTAGCGGTCACCTGGGGCTGGAGAAGTCATGACTTGCTGGCTGATTTGGGCAACAACGCCGTTAAATAATATAGATTAGTCTGAATATTAACTTAATAATGCCACACGTCAAATATGTAGGGGGAAAATCGCATGACCCAGAGCATGAATCGGCGTGGCAACTGTTAGAATTACGCACTTATGGAAAGGTTGTTCAGAAGTCTTAAAACGGAGTGGCTCCCGGCAGCGGGCTCCATGAGCCTGCGGGAAGCGAAGCGGGATATCAGTTACTACCTGATAGATGACTACAACTAGCAGCGTCCGCATCAACACAATGACAGGATACCGCAGCAGAAGCTGAACATCAGCCTAACCGGGGGGCCGGATTTAGTTGACTACTATAGACAGCCAGTTTACCAGAAAGGGCGACCAACTTGATCGCCCCTTCTATTATCGTAGTACTACATTACGCCTTTTTGGACTTTCTAAATATGTATTTTTCAAGTTCAACGATGAGGAAAACAATGAAACCGAACAGGATACAAATACCCCATTGAGTCATGCTTAACGGTGTACTGCCAAACCATCTGTTCATCATCGGTAAATAGACATAGGCGAGTTGCAGTAACAGTAAAGTACCAACCATTAACCAAGCAACCTTATTGCTAAGGAGTCGAGAGAGGCTTAGGCTGGAAACTTCGATATACCGACTATTAAACAGATAGAACGTTTGTGCCAATACGAGAGCATTGAGTGCCATGGTTTTAGCGATAGCATCGGATGATCCCGAGGCCAGTTCAAATGCAAATAGACTCATAGTTAAAACGCCGATCAGCGTAGATACTATAGCCACACGCAACAGGAAAGGCGCACTGATAATTGATGTTCCAGGTTTACGTGGAGGGCGACTCATCAAATTCGGCTCACTGGGCTCAAATGCCAGTGCAAGTGCCAGAGTGACGGCTACTACCATATTAACCCATAAAATCTGAACAGGGGTCAAAGGAAGTGTCAATCCAAGCAGAACTGAAAAGAGCATTACAAAACCTTGCGCACCATTGGTTGGCAGAATAAAAAGCAAGGATTTTTGAATGTTATCGTAAATGGTTCTTCCTTCTTCAATCGCTTTTTCAATAGAAGAGAAGTTATCATCGGCGAGTACTATATCGGCGGCATCTTTTGTGGCTTCAGTTCCCTTAATACCCATAGCGATACCCACGTCCGCGCGCTTTAGCGCTGGAGCATCATTCACGCCATCCCCCGTCATGGCAACAACCTCCCCCCGAGCTTGCAGAGCCATTACAAGGCGAAGCTTATGCTCTGGGCTGGTTCTGGCAAAGATATCACAACTGCCCGCCAGTTGTTGTAACTCCTCGTCACTTGCGACCTCAAGCTGATCACCAGTCACCACCTTTATCGTCTCGGCATTACCAATGCCCATCTCAATACCTATTGCCTTAGCGGTATCTGCATGGTCTCCAGTAATCATTTTTACCCGAATCCCGGCTTTATGGCATTCTGAGATGGCAGCTATTGCTTCAGGCCTCGGTGGATCAACAATACCGATCAAACCGACAAAAACCATTTCTTGTTCAAGGTCACTCAACTCTAATGTACTTTTACTGGAAGGCACCACACATGTAGCGGCAGCGAGGACACGCAACCCTTGGCGTCCCAACATTTCAACTTGCTGATGCCAGTATGAGGCGTTGATCACCTCAGTTGCTCCATTTGCATTCAGCTCTGTTTTACAGCGTTCGATTAGACGGTCCGGTGCCCCTTTCAAGAGAATTTTCCGTTCACCAGACGGCGTATCGTTTAAGGTTGCCATGAATTTGTTTGATGATTCAAATGGAATAGCGGCCAGGCGAACGTAGCCAGTAGCATCAAAAGATGCTTTATTGCCAAGAACACGCAGAGCAGCCTCAGTTGGTTCACCTACGATTCGCCACTCATCGTTCTCCATTATCACATGAGTATCATTGGCAACAGACACCACTTCTAGCAGTGCAGATAAACATGGGGCATTGGATATAACTACTTTCTTATCAGCGATAGTTATATCGCCTATCGGTTGGTATCCATCCCCACTCACATCATATTGTCCACACCGGGTGAGCACTTTCTGTGCTGTCATTTCATTGCGCGTCAAGGTACCGGTTTTGTCTGAACAGATAACAGTAATTGCACCAAGCGTTTCGACAGCGGTTAGTTTACGGGTGATGGCATTACGCCGAGCCATACGCTGAACACCTATAGCAAGGGTAATGGTCAGAATAGTGGGTAGACCTTCTGGAATGGCTGCCACCGCAAAGCCAATTGCAGCCATAAAAACCTCTGCTATCCCTTGGCCATGGAACAGCACACCAATAATCAGCATTAGCGCCAGCATGGATAGGACAACCCATGCCAAGGATTTACTAAAACGATCCATCTGTTTTGTTAACGGAGTATCCAGAGTCTCGACTTCAGTGATCATTCGACTGATTTGACCAATCTCAGTTAAAGCACCTATTGCCGTAACGACTCCAACACCGCGTCCAGCAGAAACCATTGAGCCTGAATAGGCCATACAGGATCGATCACCAAGCGGAGAGTCTGTGGCCATCGCCGCAGTCCCCTTATCTGCGGGTACCGATTCACCTGTCAGTGCCGACTCTTCTATCCGCAGCCCTGTGGCTTCCATTAAGCGGAGGTCGGCAGGGACTCTATCGCCAGATTTCAATCTTACAATGTCGCCAACCACCAACTCATCAGCATTAATTTCATCCCATTTATGATCTCGTAGCACCTGAGCACGGGAAGAGAGCATATTGCGGATCCCGGCTAAGGCAGTCTCTGCTTTCCCTTCCTGTACGAAACTGACAATCGCGTTAAGGACGACGACCCCGACAATTACCCAAGTATCAACCCAGTGTCCTAGAAATGCGGTTGCGATTGCTGCTGCAAGGAGGACATAGACCAGCATATCTTTGAAGTGGCTAATGAAGCGAACAAAAGCTGACTTGCCCTCCGGCTCTGGGAGCTTATTTGGGCCATATAACTTTAGTCGCCGTTGTGCTTCATTACTTTCCAAGCCATTTTCGGTAGCGTTCAACGCTGTTAGCGTACTAGCAACATCAAGGGAATAAGGTTTTAGCAACTCATCTTTTTCAATCATAAATTCACCTTAAAATTAACACTGAGGCAGCCTAATAATATGTTACAGTTTCATATAAAGCCAAGTTAGTCCTTCTCAAAAGCATTTCGGTTAATTCATCCAAGCCAATATTGCCAAGTCATGGCTCATACACAAGAACTTTAGCAGCAACTAATTGAAATAGACATGAAAAAGGCTTCGTTTATGAGCTAATCGGCGCTGTTTACCAAATCGATACGGTTTGAATGGAACTAACTGAAAACATAGCGATTAGACCTGATCGGCGTTGTTTCCCAAATCAGCCGTAAGAATGCAGCTTCCCCAGCCCCAAGTGACCGTTACACCCGGCGCTTTTCAGCGGCGTGTTTTCTGACTTGCCACTCGCCGTCGCCAAACACCTTTAGACCAGTTGAATCGATAACCAGATCGGTGATGCGCCCCCTGGAGGGCTGCCGATAGGCCACCTTCACCGTGCGGGCCCGCTTGCTGACACAGCGATAGTCCGGCGTACACAGCGGCACATTCATCAACGCGAACAAAGCGTCGAGTAGCCTCTGGGTCGCTCGCAGAGTGAGGCTGAAAATCCCCTTGAGTATCAGAAAGGTGCAGATGGTCTGGTCGGTGTAGCGCTGGCTACGTCCCCGTCGCCCGTAATGGTCTTGGTGAAACCAGTTGTCGATGGCATCTGCATCAACCCAGAAGGTGAGAGAGTCACGGTCAATCAGAGACTTGTTGTATTGATGCCAGTTGGTGATGGGGTGAAGCGACTTGCCCATGATGCAGACTTGAAGGGAATGGTGGTGATCAGATCACCGCGCCCTCAGTTAGTGCCATTCAAGCTGCATCGATTTGGGAAACCACGAGGCTGTAAGGTGTCTAGGGAGCTGGGGCTACTTCAGAAAAGATCGGTACTTATCAGATATAAGTTCCGTCACAAGCAATAAGTTGCTCATAATTTGGATAAAAATGCCAAAAGAGCAACTTTATGCAGTTGCATGCTCTGATTGAG
>NZ_CAWNYS010000477.1:0-5752 GCF_963878295.1 Aeromonas sp. HMWF014
GTTAATGGGCTGCTGGCTGAACCGGGAGATTGGATCCAGATGGCTGGGCACTGGCAGAGGTTGAGCAACCCTTCGCTTCGATCTGAAATGGGTCATGCTGGGCAGCAACGTGCAGAGCGACTCTTCACTGTGGAGATTTATGTCGACAAGATAACAGAGGTATGGACTGACGCGCTGGCTGGGCGCTGGGCTAGTGCGAGTCAGTTTCCTTATCAACGGATGCTACGTTGGCTTGGGCGACGGCTTGCCGCTAGAGGACGAAGATTGTGGGTGAGGATGTTGGCTGGTATTGGCACCCGAAATTTATCAAATTGAGGGGGGAGCAAAAAGATGACAACACAGATGAAGCCAGTGACAGGAAAGATTGTCGTGGTTGATCCTATCCCCTTTCGTGGTGGATCCAAGGTGGCGACTGAAGTATTACTCGACGAGTTAGCCAAACGTATGCCGGAGATGACATTTCATGTGCTGACTCAGGATCCGGCTTCCTGGGCTCATTGTCGACATCACAAGCTTTGGGTTCCCCCGTTCTTGAAAGGGCGGGAGTCTGGCTTGGGTTATCTGCTCAAGCAGGGGTGGCAGACCATGGCTATTCTGTGGCTGGCATGGCGTCTGGGGGCGGTCAAGTGCTTGCTGGCAGCATCAGGGCCCGGGGTCGATCTCTGCTGTTACTGGGCTGCCCGCTGGTTGCAGTGTCGGGTGGTGCAGATGATCCATGGGCCTGTGGGTTGCTCTGGCCTCTCAGCCAGAGCATTGCAGCGTGCGAATCTTGTATTTTATCTGGAAAGTACACGTCGCTCTTTGGAGGCGTTAATACTTCGGCTTGGCGAAACTGATTTTCCATCACATTGGAAGTCATTTATAAATGGTTTGAGTGACGTTGACTGGCCTACGACGACATCGGGAGGTGCTCGTATATTGTGGGCAGCGTCCTTGCTGAAATGGAAGGGATTGGAAACAATATTGGCCGCTCATCAACAGATATCTAGCAGTCGTCCAGAGTTGATAGTTTGCTATCTTCAGCCAATGGGAACACGTCTGCCATGCAGTCAGCCCCAGCCCCAGTTGCCGGATACCCGCTGGTACTCAAGTCCTGATAATCTTGATGAGATAAGATCTCAATGCGGTATTTTTGTTTCTACTAGTCATCAAGAACCGTTTGGGCTCTCCATTCTGGAAGCGATGGCGGCAGGATTATGCGTGGTTATCCCAACTGATGGTGCCTGGTGGGATCAGCACCTGATTGATGGTGTGAACTGCTGTAAATATCATCCAAACGACTCTGATGATCTTGCCCGAGTATTGGTGGCACTGAATACTATGCCAGATGTGGTCATTCGACTTGGGCGTAACGCTCAATTACATGCAACGACTCATTATAAAGCGGTTGATACGTATCAGGGTACAGCTGACCTGTGGGAAGCGCTGTTGCGAGAGGATAAATTAATTCTGTAGTGACCTGGGCTGTATTCCTAAAGTGGTTGAAAAAATGGCCTCCTTGGAGGCCATTTTGATGGCTTGAAATTGCGGTGCCTGAAATTTTCACACGTTGAGAATACAACCTGGCACCGGTGACTTAACAAGTCCCTCATAAAAACTATTGACACCTCCATAATTATGTTCACCTCTAAGCCACATTTTCAGTTAGCTCAATTCAAGCTGCATCGATTTGGGAAACAACGCCTGTAAGAACACCTTATTTTTTGGGATTGAGAGGTCGTGACAACATCCAAATTAGTAACTTCGGACATAAGTATAGCTACTGACTTATTGTTATATTATTTTTCGGATAGCATTGACATGCTAATAGCACGTTATTGTCGCTAGTAACATCTACAGACTTCAGTGTTACGGCACATTGTCCACAAACGCCAGAGCCACAGTTGTATCTTATCGGTATATTTTTTCTATGGCTGACTGAAGAACTGTTTTCTTTGTATTACCAGGGTAGTTTTTCCCGTTAAAACTTATATCTACCTTTCTACCGGTAATCCACTCAAACGTTTTGTAAATTCCTTTTTGGTTTTAAATAATTCCGTGAGTTATAAATAATCAATGAACATAGAATGATGCATACGCCAATAACTTCCACTGTTGTTAGAACTAGGTCGTAAACTAAAACATCAATGATTAACGCGACAAGTGGGTAAACAAATGACATTATCGCAAGACTCGACACATTTGATTTTTCATATGCTCCGTACAAAAATATATACATAAAACCTGTATGGACTAATCCAAGAATGACTAGGTTATGAACTTTATTTATATTCAGATTGAAGTTATTTACATCAAAAAAACTAGCAAATACTACAAGCCCAATCAACAAGTGACATAATGCAATAAACGTTGGCGTAAGATTGCTAACTTTCTTAGTATAAATGGTTGACAGAGCATATAGCGTTGCGGCTATTAAAGCATTTAGTACACCGGTGACTTTGATATCGCTTTGCTGCATATCACCGCCTAAAACAATAGTTGTGATGCCGATAAAAGAAACCGTCACAAGAGCAATATGATCTAGCTTTAACCGTTCTTTCAGCAAAATCGAGCCAAGAATAATTAAAATAAAAGGTTGCGTATTGTATATTATCGTGGTTAATCCCATGGATAGTTCGGTATATGACTTAAAGAGAAACAGCCAGTTTAAAACTAGTGTCACACCACCAATGATTAATGCGAGTACGGTATTCCAAGTGATTTCTTTCAGGGAGGGAAATTTTTTAGAAAAATAAACATACAACGTTAAAAATACCGAGCCGATAGCACACCGAGCGAAAACAATATTCTCAGATGCTTGATTTGATTCCAAAGCGAAGTAGCCAATAGACCCAGAAATAACCATTGCTATAAACATATAGTAACGGCCTAATGTATCGTTAGTGTATTTCATACTAATAGTCACCATATACTTGTTGGCTTAGATTTTCTAGATTGATGAGCATGACATCACGTCGGGCCGTACCTTTGGTTGAACCTAATGGGGTTACTGCATGCTTCAATGTCGGGTCAACGATAAGGCAGTCCATGAAGTTCGTTAGGCGTACAACATTTGTAGGAAGATCATCAAAGCCTGAAATAACATTATCTGCACCTAGGGCATTGTCTGTTAAATGGATTAGATGAATGAAAACCAGAGGCTCATCATCTTGGTGCAACCACACAGGGGAGCTGTATGATGCTTCACCTTCTTTTGCCTGATAGCGTATAAAATGAATGCTGATATTAGCCGTTTTAACGTTATTAACTTCACAGTATTTTCTGATAAGTGGCTCGTGTTGGTTAAAAATAGCTTTAAATGTAGGATTACTTAATAGAGATTCATCGATTACATTGAAGGTTCTACTCATGCCACCATTCAAGTTATTTGCTTTACCTGAAGCAAAATAACTTTGTATCTTTGATTTGATGGTTTGTTTACTAAGATTATCATACTCAATTTTAAGCATCCCACGATGTCGCACTGGAGAATATGGATCTGGCTTTACATTTTCATCAAAGAAAACTCGAAATTCAGAGATATCACTAAGTTCTAATTTATGCTCAGACAGTAAACTCTCGCCGCTAACAAATTTAAAACCGTTTACATAAGGGTGTGGCGATTCCATTTCCGTTCCTTTCCTTTCCTTTATTTAAGGAATTCATCATAATAGTTAATTAAAGACAGTGAAAATGCTATTTTTTAATAAAGTATTCATTTTTTTATGGGTGCATTGCTCCACCCCAATCCCAGGGTGAGAGCATGGGTGTATGTTATTTAACCAATCTTTCGTTTCTCACCCATTTTGAAGAAGATAAGCGGAGAAGGATGTTCAAATTACCTTCCATTGTTGAGGGTTAAGTAAACTGATTTCGATCATAAAACATTCATGAGCTCACCCTGTAATTACCCCAGACAACGTCGTTGATTTCCTAAATCAACCATCAAGCCACAACCCCAAGTGACCGCTACTCTTGGGGCTTTCTGACTGGTAGACTAAGGGGGAAGCGACTGCCCCATGATGTAGACTTGAAGGGAAGGGTGGAGATCAGATCATCGCTTCCTCAGTTAGTTCCATCCAAGCAGCATCGATTTGGGAAATAACGCCGATCTAAACTATCGCCAAAATGGAAGCAATGAGTGCAGCTTGATTCTTGGCATAGACTCCTCAACAGAGCCGGACTACTCCATTTTGAAAATATCCATTCATGTAATATCGAGCTAAGTGATTTTCAACTAAAGGTGTTCGGCATCTAAGAGAAGATCGTCTTTACCCCGTCAGCAAGATCGTCAGTGATGATATCTTGCCGGCCTATCAAATATACATCGATATCCCAGAGGGTTGGAAAACCATCTTTAGATTCCAGTATTGTGAGTTCATCATCGTACATAGTATCTAGTATGATTCCAACGCCTAATCCTGACTTGATTGCCTCTATATTTTGATGCCACGAAAAAGATTCATACAAAAATTTATAAGGGATTCGGAGCATTGCTAAGGAATGTTCAAGACTAATGCGAGGTATACACCCTTCGTGAAATGATACTAGCGGTAAGTAGCTCAAAAGCTCAAGATTCACTCGTTTATTACTTGCCCAAATAAGTCTTGATGTATATAGGTAGTGACCATTATTTACTACAGCGGGTTCACTGTTTACTTTCATTTTTTTTTGAAAATAGAAATCCAGATTTCCATTCACATAGTTCCTGGCGTGGTTTTCATTTTTATCAACTATTAAAGATATGGTTGAACCATTAAAACACTTACTGAAATAACTCTTTACTTGAAGGGTTTTATCAGTGGAAAGGTCATCTGGAATACCGACGGAAATTATTTTATCTGATGGTACACATAATGAATTGGCTCGCTTTAATATATCGATAGCTTTTATATATATATTCTCCGCACCTTCGCCCCTTACTAGATTCTTTCCCATCCTCCGATTGAAAACTTCAATTCCTATTTTTTCTTCAAACTTCTGCAATGTGATTGTTACCGCCGATTGAGTTTTTGCTAGTATCTGCGCGGCTTCTGTAATGTTTAGCGTCTCGTATACACACGCAAAACAGCGTAGCTGCTCCAATGTAATCCCACTTTTACGCAAAAATGATCGTTCCATACCATACAACCAAGAGTCTACTATTTATTGCTATTTTCTAGCGAACGTACAAAAAAAGCAATCAAAAATCACCGAATAGAATAAAGTCGTGACATGATATATCTTTCCTCTTTATTTTAACGCTTTGTATCAACATAAAATTAATTAATTTTTCATACATAATCTGACAAAGTGTGTTGTGCGACTATGCATGGCATTGTTCATGGAATGAAATTGGTGAAGGCCAGATCGGTTTTGGTGGCCTTCAGTTTGGCATCATCGGCGGCCTGCACCGTTGATGTGACGCTACCGGTAATCAGTGCCACGGCGGTGGATGCCTTGAACATCTTTTCAATTGGTGATGGCGATGATGAAAGAGGTGCACTCAAAACTCTGCTGTGAGCCTGTCAAAGAACTTCCTGTTTTTTGGTTCAGATCATGGAGGCGAGCGGGGGCCTTGCTGTACAGCTTGCTCGGCACCTGCCGGTTGAACGGTGTAGATCCGGAGCATTACCTACGGCATGTGCTAAATGTGATCGCCGACTGGCCGGTGAATTGGGTCAGCGAACTGCTGCCATGGTGTGTTGTTCTACCGGCGGAATAACATGTAACGCCTGTCAATACGCTCTTCGCTGTACGCTTACGATTTTTGGAAGGATGAGGCTTGAAATAG
>NZ_CAWNYS010000477.1:5767-7798 GCF_963878295.1 Aeromonas sp. HMWF014
CGCAGTGAAGGCATTAGAGTGCCCGGAATTTTCCGAGCTGTTCAAGTTTGTGCGGAAGGGGATACGCTAATTGTTCCCGCCGTTTACCGTCTTGGGCGTGACACCATCGACATTTTGCACACGGTTGAGGCGCTGAAAGCTAAGGGGGTGTCGATTATCAGCTTGCGGGAAGGGTTCGACCTGTCCACGCCAATCGGCAAGGCAATGTTAACCATGTTGGCCGCCGTCGCAGAGCTGGACCGCTCAAATATCAAGGCCCGTCAGATGGCCGGGATCGCCAAGGCCAAGGGCAAAGCATTAGGGCGAGAAAAGACCATTGACGATATTGCCGTTGCTATCTGGCGCAAGGAGAACAGTGCAAGCATCCAAGCGACCGCCGAACATTTTGGGATTTCACCCGCCAGCGTTAAGCGAGCCTGCAAAGCAGCGTAATGACGCCCGAAACACCACGCGCATAATGGAGGTAAAGCATGATTCCGGAAACGCGTTTCGAACAGGCACATGGTGTGACAGCGGGCAGTTACATAGAATTATTTACAGGCTCGAGATAGAGGTTTAATGCCGGTTTAACAGGCTTATCAAACTCAGCGATTGCGGTGCCACCAAGTTTGATAACCAGCTGGGCTGGTAGTTTCTCATTTTCCCCGTAACTCTTTTTCATTTTCGGCGGTGGGCTACATTAGCTTGTCCTTACTCACGGCACATCCCCCAGTAGTAACACCAAAACCGGTGTTACAAAACCAATGTGACCGTAGATGTTACTCTTATGGCTGGATTTAGGCGACCAGCTAGGACTACTGCGGACAACAAAAAACCCGCAAAGCCTTACGCTATGCGGGTTTCTGTACTTCTTCGTTCCCGGCCGGAACATTGTTTGGTGGAGCTGGGGGGATTTGAACCCCCGTCCAAAATTACTACATCCTCGGTACTACATGCTTAGTCACTCTTTACATTCGCCAACCCGCTGCGGAGAGACACGCCACGAATTGACTAGCTCGATTGGTTTTAATGCTTCCGCCCCGAGCAGGACTTCCACACGATCCTGTGAAGGATGACCTTCCGATTCCCTAGGACACAGGCAAGCTAGGGTAGAAGGGCTCAGCGCAGGTTATTAAGCTGCGAGTGCGTAGTTTTCGTCGTTTGCGACTATTTTTTTGCGGTTTGTTAACGAGGCCTACCGCACCTCGGCATGCACCTTGGGTTTCGTGAATCTTGTCGAATCCAGAATCAGCCCCAAGTTGTCAAAGTCGATTGTACGCAAAAATCCTGTCATGGCAAGGCGTTGATAGCAATCGACCGGCCTGGGCCGGTCGATTGCTGGTTTATTGGACGCCGCATGGCTGCATGCGGCGCACAATCAGCCGCGATGCTTGTTTTTCATGATGCGGGCTTTCTCCCGATCCCATTCGCGGGCCTTGGTGTCTTCCCGTTTGTCGTGCTCTTTCTTGCCTTTGACCAGGCCGATCTCGACCTTGACCCAGCACTCTTTCCAGTAGAGCGCCAGCGGCACTATGGTGTACCCCTGACGGGCGGTCAGGCTCTCCAGCTTGTCGAGTTCACGGCGGCTCAGCAGGAGCTTGCGGGTGCGGGTCGGATCACACACCACGTGGCTGGAGGCGGCGTTCAGTGGCAGGAAAGTGGAGCCGAACAGGAAGGCCTCACCTTGCAAGAAGATGACATAGGCTTCGCTGATGTTGGCCTTGCCCGCCCGCAGGGATTTGACTTCCCACCCTTGCAGGGACAGACCGGCTTCCACGCGCTCTTCGATGAAGTACTCGTGGCGGGCGGTTCTGTTGAGTGCAATGGTGCTGGACCCGGCTTTGTTTTTACTGTTCTTTTTGCTCATGACGGGCGCCTTTGGCAATGATTAGGAAGGCGCATTATACGTGGGTGGCGGCGGCTGTAAAACGCGCAACTGCTCGAGTGGCGGCTTTGTGAGCGGTTTTGGGGATGATCTTGGCTGACAAGGTGATAAAATCGGCCCGATTGGATGAGGAAAGCCCATGCCCCGTATTACTCGCAGTGCCCTGG
>NZ_CAWNYS010000477.1:7808-9040 GCF_963878295.1 Aeromonas sp. HMWF014
CAGCGCAGAACAAATGTTCAGGCTGGTCAATGATGTTCACGCTTATCCGGAGTTTCTGCCCGGTTGTGTCGGCAGCCGTGTCCACGAGACAGGCGATGACTATATGACTGCCTCGGTCGATGTGGCCAAGGCGGGGATTGCCAAGACGTTTACCACCCGCAATCGGCTCGATGCCAACCGGCAGATCAAGATGGAGCTGGTGGAGGGCCCCTTCAGCAAGCTGGCTGGCTGGTGGACCTTTACGCCGCTGGATGTGGATGCCTGCAAGGTCGAATTCGACCTCGATTTTGAGTTCACCTCCAAGCTGATCGAGCTGGCGTTTGGCCAGATTTTCCGCGACCTGGTGGGCTCCATGGTGCTTGCCTTCTCCAACCGCGCCAAGGTGGTGTACGGTGTCTGATCTGCTCAATATCGACGTGGTGTATGCCTTGCCCGAGCGCCAGACTGTGCTGCGTATCCGGGTTGCTCCCGCCACCAGCGTGCTGGCCGCCATCGAGCAGTCCGGCATAGTGCAGAAGCACCCGGAGATCGATCTGTCGGTCAACAAGTTCGGCATCTACAGTCGGCCGGTCAAGGGGGCTGACCTGCTGCAGGACGGGGATCGCATCGAGATCTACCGCCCGCTCATCGCCGATCCGAAAGAGATGCGCAAGAAGCGGGCCGAGAAGGCCAAGGAAGAGGGCCGTGCCGATGCGGTGACCGGCGGGCGGCCCAATGCCAACCGCAAGCGAGGGGACACAGACCCGGCCTGATGCTGCACTCTGGAGTAAAAAGGCGCCTTGGCGCCTTTTTTGATCTGTTTTCCTGTTGAGTCGTCACCAACGCTGTTCAGCGGCAGAGCGCTGTCACATCCCGTGTAGCCGCTCGTTTTCCACCACCTCAACGCCACCCTCCTGCTGGCTGAGCACTATCATGGCGTGGGCTACCTGGCTGGCGTCGATGGCGCGCCAGCGGCGCAACTTGCCAACCAGCAGGGGGCGCAGCAGCGGATAGAACGCCTGGAAGCATTGCTCCGACAAGCGCGGCGGCTTGCGGTTGCCGAGCAGCATGGCGGGGCGCACTATGGCGAGCCGTGGCCAGGCTTGTGTCAGCAGCGCCAGTTCCATCTGCCCCTTGGTGCGGGGATAGAGGGCCGGCGAGTGTGGATTGGCCCCCAGACTCGAGACGACGATAAGACGTTGGCAGCCGTGGCGGCGAGCGAGTGCCGCGAAGGCCAGCACATAGTCGTGATC
>NZ_CAWNYS010000478.1:0-7108 GCF_963878295.1 Aeromonas sp. HMWF014
GCTGTAGACGTGGGGGATCACCTTCTCGACACCGGCGTTCAGCGCAATCCGCACTATCTCCTCGAAGTTTTCCAGATCGATGCCACCGGTGGGCTCCAGCCAGAAGTCGTGGCGGGCGCAGGCTTCGGCCACCGCCTGATACTCGTCGCGGCAGGCCAGCCCGCCCATGGGGAAGAACTTGACCGAGCTGCCGCCCATGTCCTTGAGCAGGGCGATGGCGGTATCGATGGGGACAATGCCGTCCGGCTGCCGGGCACTGAGGGGGCCGGTTGAGATCTTCACCATGCCCGGCGTACCGGTGGGGGAGATAAGGCCATTCACCAGCGTTTGTGACTGGCCGAGCAACGCCCGGCTGGCGCCGACCCCGGTGAACACCTGGTTGACGTGCTGGGGCTGCAGCTGGCGAGCCAGCTCGGCGACCATGGCGGACTGGCGCGGATCGCCAGCCCCCAGTCCGATGGAGAGGGCGTTGTCGATAAGGGCCGCATACTCCTTCATATCGGTGACCGCAGCGGGGATATCCGGATAGTTTTTGGAGAGCACGCCGACCAGCACATGACCTTCAGCTGCGTCGTACACCGCGACGGCGTTCTCTTTGGAACCTGCCAGTACGTTGAGGCAGACACGATCACGGTAGTAGTTGGGAGTAAGGGACATCAGCGATTCTCCTGTACGAGGTTGGCAATGGCGGCATGGATCTGGTCGAGCTGGGGGATGGTGACGCTGCGCACATCGATCTCGATGTGCCCCTCGTTGGCCTTGTAGCCACGGCAGTAGATGGCGGGATTGCCCTGCTGCAGGCGGGTGACGAGCTGCACAGTGGTCATGCCGATCTGCTGGTGGTCAAACGCGATATCTGTGCGGGCAATGTCACGTCCTGCACTGTCCCACACTACCTTGGCGGTGACGCCGGGCAGCTGGTTGAGGCGTTCGATGAAGGGGCTCATTTTGGCGACCATGGTGGCGCCGCTCTCCTTCTCTTTGGCCAGATAGCGCTCGATGGCGTGGGTCAGGCCGAGGATCCCCTCCTTGCCCACCTTCATGGCGCGGCCGATGCCGTTGGCCTGCTGTTTGACCCACTCCACGTATTGCCGCTTGCCGAGCACCAGCCCGCTGGTGGGCCCTTCGATGGCCTTGGCGCCGCTGTAGATGACCAGATCCGCACCCTGGTTGTAATAGAGCCGCAGATCTTCTTCCGCAGCGGCATCGACGATCAGAGGCAGGTTGTGTGCCCGGGCCACCTCGGCGGCCTCGGCCACCGACAGAATGCTCTTCTGCACGCAGTGGTGGGACTTGATATAGAGAATGGCGGCGGTGTTGGCATTGATGGCGGCGGTCAGTTGGGCAGGGGAGCACTCGTTGGCATAGCCAGCCTCCACCACCTTGCCGCCACCCAGATTGACCATGGTGCCGACCGGGGCGCCAAAGTTGACGTTGTGTCCCTTGGGCAGCGCGATTTCGCTCGGCACCCCGTGGGCATGGGCGTGCAGCTGCTCAAGGCGGTAGGGGTCGCCACGCACTATCACGGCGGCCACCGACTGGGCGATACCGGCGCTGGCGCAGGAGACCACCACCGCATCCTCCACATCCAGCAAGCCAGCCAGATAGGCGCCTGTCTTGTTGACCAGATCCTTGACCTCGAAGTAGTGGCCGAGGCCGAAGTTGACCGCATCGACCACCTCCTGCTCGGGGGTGGAGACACCGAGAATGGTCATGCGCCCGGAGGCGTTGATCACCGGTTTGAGCTGATATTTCTCATAAACAGAAGGCATGGTGTGATTTCCCATTGTGAGTCAGAACCAGTTCGCCCCCCACCAGGGAGGCGAGAGGCAGCAGTTGTTGGTCACCGTTGCGGGACTGGGCTTCGGTATCCATAAACAGTGTCGGGCCGCTGGTGACCTCGAACAGGGTCAGGTCGGCATCGGCGCCCACCTCAAGTCGCCCCTTGCCGGTCAGCCGCAGTGCATCGGCCGCGTGGTGGGTGACACAGGCCAGTACCTGCTCCAGCGTCATGCCGATGGCGAGAAACTTCGACATCACGTGGGCCAGGCTGTAGACCGGCCCCTTGATACGGTTCTTGCAGTAGATATCGGAGCTGATGGTGTGGGGCAGGATCCCCTGACGGATGGCAAGCTCCGCCACGTCAAAGCTGAAGCTGGCGCCGCCGTGGCCAATGTCGAGCAACATGCCGCGCTGCATCGCCTCGCGCACCGCGACCCGCAGCTCGCCAGTCGGGGTCAGGATGCGGTTCGGTTTGCCGTTGAAGCAGTGGGTCAGCAGGTCGCCATCCCCCAGCAGGGTCACAATCTCGTCCAGATCCGGCGGCGTGTTGCCCACGTGTACCATCAGCGGCAGCTGGCCGTGGGCCTGTTGCAGCGCCTTGGCCATGCGCAGCGGTTGCAGGCCGTTTTCGCCCACCACGCTGCCGCTCATGCGCGCCTTGATGCCGACGATAAGCTCGGGATGGCGACGAATGGCTGCCGAGGCGAGCGACATATCCAGATCCCGGCTATCGGCCAGTTCGTTCTGGTGCAGCAGGCCGATGCGGGCGATGTTGAGCAGGGCGTGCACCCGGGTCTTGCAGCCAGCGGCGATCCGCTGGAAGTCGTCCACATCGTCGGCCCCTGTGCTGCCCGCGTCGATGACGGTGGTGACGCCGGATTCCACCCCGACCTTGTCCGGTTCATCGTGATAGATGGGGGAGGCGGGGTAGCAGTGGGTGTGGCCGTCAATCCAGCCTGCGCTCACATGAATACGACCGGCGAGCTCAAGGGTCTCTCTGGCAACCGCCTCAGCAGGCAGGTGACCAATGGCCGCCAGTTTGCCCTCCTTGATGGCGATATCGACGAGCTGGCCATCTCCCTGGCGCCCGGCTCTGATGATCATGTCATGCATGGTGATGACCTCGAAGAGGCCGCCCCTCAGGGCGGCGAGTGCTTATGCCAGGGCGACCGGGAAGAAGGTGCCGAGCAGCATGGCCCCCAGGATAGCGCCGCCTGTGATGGGCTTGTTCCACACGTAGAACAGCAGTGCACCCAGCAGTGAACCCAGTCCTATGGGGATGGAGGCCCCCATGGCGGAGAGGATGATCAAGGGGCCAAGGAAGCGGCCCGAGCTGTTGCCAGCCCCCATCATCACGTCGGCGCCGTAGGTAGAGTTGCTCTGGTTGATGGTGAACTTGCGCGCCAGAATGATGATGCCGCCAATAGCAAGCCCGATGGCCATACCGGTAGCCAGCGAGGCGCCAAAGTTCTCCACCGGATAGACGATACCGGCACCCAGCAACAGGGCGGGCACGCCCAGCCCGACCCCGGTCTGGATGGCGCCGCCAATATCCAGGATCCCCACCAGCGATCCCTCGATGATGCGGGCAAACAGGAAGCTGGCACCGAATGCGGCGACCGCGCCGTAGGCGCCTGTGTCCATGCCGGCTTTTAGCATGGCGACGAAGGCCACCTCGTTGAAGGCACCGACCCCGTACAGGTAGAACATGTGGGTCCCGGCAAAGACGCCGGCCGAGAGCAGGCCGACGAAGATGGGGAAGGACCAGTCGGCGTACCAGAAGTTGTTTCTCAGTTTCTCATCCATGGCATGGCCCCTTATTTGCCGCTAAGCAGGTTATGGACGTTCTCCAGCCACAGGGGAATGCCCAGGTGGAAGGATTCAATCAGTTTAATGTCGAAGCCGCGGAAGAAGCCGCTCAGCACGAACAGCAGCACGATGGCGGCCATCATCACGCGAGTGACGTGGTTCCAGCCGCTCTCCTCTACCCCCTTGCCGATCAGGATGCCGAGCACCAGCCCCGGTACTGCGTTGCCCATGATGAGTTGCGCCAGACCGCCGAAGATGGTGGCCCAGAAGCCGGATTTCTTGCCCGCCTCGATGGCGGCGAGCCAGAAGATGACCGGCATGACGGTGTTGACCAACAGGTTTGCAGCCGGTACCAGCACCTTGACGGCGGTGACTTGCAGGGCTTCCGGCACAGCAGCGGCCGTGCTGTTGAGGAAAGCGACGACGATGGCGCCTATGATGCCGCCGGCGATGGCCATCTTTTTCGGGTCATGCAAGGTGGTGGCGAGATCCCGATTCTTGACCAGCAGTGCGGCTGTGGCCCAGTGCGGAATGATGCGGTGGTCCACGTCCTGGGTGAAGGCACCGGCCGCCACCGTCGAGGCCCAGGCGTTGAAGAAGAAGCCGAGGCCGAACGAGAAGTGGGAGGCGGGATCCCCTTCGCAGGAGTTGAGCTCGCCCAGGGTACGGAAAGCGCCCATGCCCTGTACGGTCGGGGCGTGGAACATCCGCGCCGCGCCAGCCCCCACCCCGACGCCCACCAGGCCGCCGATGATGAGTGACTTGATAAATATGATTAGAAACATCCAGGGTATCCTTCTTGTGAGGTGGTGCCAGCGGGTGGCGTCACACCCGGGTGAACGTGACTTGTTCGGCGTCCAGGCTGGTGACCTTGACCGTGATCTCGAGCTGGACGCGAAACTCGTGGCGCTGGCGCGGCAGGAAGAAGAACAGGAACTTCTCCACCCGGACTGACTCTTCGGCCTTGAGCACCTGCACCTCGACCGGTTCGATCCGTAGCATCACGCGCGGGTTGTCCTTGAGCAGGGTTGGTTGCACCTGACTGAGGGCGGCGGCGAACGCCTGTTGGCGGGTCGTCCCCTTGCCGTTGACGATGACCTGGGTGGTGAAGTTCTCTTTCATCAGACGCGTCCGTGCTTCTTTGCGAAGGCTTCGACCAGCTTCTGGCCCAGCTCTTCCTTGTCCATGAAGCCGAAGCCCAGCACCACGCAGCCGTCATTGATGGCGGTGACACCCTCCTCGACGGAACGCATGCCATAGCGGCACTTGTAGCCGTATTTGGTCTGGGCCGTGATGGCACCGGCGCCACCGCTGCCGCAGAAGGAGATGCCAAGATCCGCCTGCTCCTTG
Source organism: Aeromonas sp. HMWF014 (assembly GCF_963878295.1). Lineage (NCBI taxonomy): Bacteria > Pseudomonadati > Pseudomonadota > Gammaproteobacteria > Aeromonadales > Aeromonadaceae > Aeromonas > Aeromonas sp. HMWF014. The sequence continues at coordinate 4,942 of NZ_CAWNYS010000478.1, forward strand.
TTCATCACATCACCGAGCTTCATGTCGGCGGCCATACCAGGGATCACGGTCACGCTGGCACCGGCGGTTTCTGCCCCTGCACCCACTTTCTGGCCCTTGCCGAGACGATCTCCAATCACGAGTTTGATGGCTGACATTTAGATATCTCCTTTGAGTGAGCTGAGTTCGTTTTCTTTGGCGACTTCGAAATGGACGGACAAGAGGTGAGCCTCTTCATAGGCCAGCTTGTCCAGCCAGGCGACGACCTGTTCGGCCAGCCGCAGGGAAAGGGGGGAGATCTCCTCGAACAGGCTGAGGTCGACCTCTGGCAAGGATTCGCCGCTATGGGAGCGCCACACCATGGCCTTGACATGGGAGGCCAGCATCTGCCGTTGCACCTCGTTGGGGATGATGCCCTGTTCGGCCAGCAGGGGATGGATGCGTGCCAGGACCAGGTCGGTCTTGCGCAGCAACGCCGGGCTGTTCGGGGTCAGGGTCTGGTCGTGGGTCTCTGTTTGCAATGTCTGCTCTCCAAGGCTGGCAGAAGGGATGGCGTTACCCTAAGCCCGCAGGGGCGTGCAGAGGAGGCAGCGTTTTTCCGATTCGAAGCGGAAATTCCCGTGCGCTTGGGCTGAAAACGGTGATTTTTGTGCGTTGGTGGGGGCGGAGGGCTGCTATCGGGGCCAACTTAGTGTGATCAAAGGCACACTTGGCCCGCGGGACTGACCCGATAAGGCTTGGCGGAAACTGTGAGTCGCCTCACGGATGATAAGGAAAAGAAGGGGCGCAGAGATGACAAAGGGCGGTATCCCGCCCTTGTAATGGAGAGCACTGAGCGTCAGCTGGCGGCAGCGGCACTCGCGTTGGCATTGTCCTTGTTCTTGTTCTGTTGTCTTTGCTGGTAGCGCAGGTCTTCTTCTATGGTGACCTGCACCTCCAGTGGCTTGCCATCGCGAAACACCGAGATAGTGAGCTTGGTGCCGGGGCGGCTCTCGACGATCTTGTCCATGGCGGAGCGCACGCCACTGATGGCTTCCCCGTTGATCTTGAGCAGCACATCTCCCCGTGCCAGCCCCCCCCTGGCCGCTGGGCCATTGGGATCCAGGTTCTCGATCACCAGGCCACGCAGATCGCCCAGGTTCATCATGCGGGCCACTATGGGGTTGATCTCGACGCTGGAGATGCCGAGGTAGCCGCGGATGACCCGGCCATTGGCGATCAGCTCGTCCATGATCCGCTTGGCCAGCTTGTAGGGGATGGCGAAGCTGATGCCATAGCTCTCCTGATTGCTATTGAGATGATAGGCGGCCGTGTTGATGCCGACCAGATCGCCACGGCCGTTGACCAGGGCGCCACCTGAGTTGCCCTCGTTGATGGCGGCATCGGTCTGCAACAGATCCTGCCGCCCGTTGCTGTCCGGCCCCATGCTGGAGAGACCGATCCGGCCGGTGGCACTGATAATGCCTTGAGTGATGGTCTGGCCGACGTTGTAGGGGTTGCCGATGGCGAGCACTACATCCCCCACATCCGGCAGCCGATCGGGATCCTGCGGGATCACCGGCAGGTTATCCGACTCTATGTAGAGCACCGCCAGATCGGTCAGCTGATCGGTACCGACCAGCTCGGCACTGAACACGCGGCCATCCTGCAGCGCGACTATTATCTGGTCCGCATCGGCGATGACATGGTAGTTGGTCAGCACATGGCCACGCGGGTTCATGATGACGCCCGAACCCAGCCCCTGAGGCCTGAGTTCGGCCTGGTTGCCCTGATTGCGGGCGAAGCTGCGGGTATAAATGTTGACGACGGCAGGGCCGGCCCGGTGTGCCGCATAGGAGAAGCTCAGATCGCGGGCATTGGTGATGAGGCCAGGCAGCTGGGCACCGCCACGGAAATCGGGAAACATCAGCAACAGGAGAGCCGCCACGGTTAAACCGAAGCCGATAGACTTGCCCAAGTAACTGATCAAAGGTGGGATTTTCATGTCATTCTCATCCGTACATGCAGCGCGCAGAGAATAACACTATCGGTGGATAAAAATCACCCGCGGCGACGGCCGCGGGTGTGAGGGCGTTAACGTAAAACCAGATAGAGGGAGGACTCCCCGCGCTGTATGTTCAGTGCCAGTACCTCGGGCTTGTTCTTGAGCGCCTTGGTCAGCTCCTCCAGCGAGTTGATGTGCAGGCGG
>NZ_CAWNYS010000479.1:0-4015 GCF_963878295.1 Aeromonas sp. HMWF014
GGCATGCAGCGCCAGCAGGTGTTCCGCCAGCGGCAATATGTCGCCGGGCCGCTCCCAGAGCGAGGTCCAACGCAAGGGGAAGACGTTGAGACGGTAGTAGAGATCCTCGCGGAACAGGCCGTCCTGTACCGCCTTCTTGAGATCCCGGTTGCTGGTGGCGATGACCCGCACATCGAGGGGGATCATCTTGCGGCTGCCGAGTCGCTCCACCTCTTTCTCCTGCAAGACCCGCAGCAGCTTGGCCTGCAGCCCCAGATCCATCTCGGTGATCTCATCGAGCAGCAAGGTGCCGCCCTGGGCCTGTTCGAACTTGCCCGGGCACCCCTGCACGGCGCCGGTAAAGGCCCCCTTCTCGTAACCGAACAGGGTTGCCTCCAGCATGTTTTCCGGGATGGCGGCGCAGTTGATGGCGACGAAGGTCTGTTCGGCGCGGCTGGAGTTGTCATGAATGTAGCGGGCCAGCACCTCTTTCCCCGTTCCGCTCGGGCCTGTCACCATGACAGTGGCTTCGCTGCGGGCTACCCGGGTCGCCAGCTGGAACAGCTCGGCGGTCTTGGGATCCCCGTACACCACGGCGCGCTTCTCCACCTTCTGGGCCGGTACATAACGGCTGACCTGGTTGAGCAGCACCTCGGGCGAAAACGGCTTGGCGAGGTAGTCGATGGCGCCTTCGCGCATGGCGCGCACGGCACCGTCTATATTGGCGTAGGCGGTCATCAGCAGCACAGGTATCTGCGGATATTGCTGGCGGATGGTAGCCAGCAGGGTCAGGCCATCCATGCCCCCCATCTGGATATCAGAGATCACCATGTCAAAGCTCTGGCGCGATAACGCCAGCAGGGCGCGCTCGCCGCTGTCTGCTTCACGGCACTCGTAGCCGCCGAGCAACAGGGTATCCACCAGCGCTTCGCGCAGGCCATTGTCATCTTCCACGACCAGAATACGAGCCTGAGTCATGCGACACCTCCAAGCTGCACCGCTTGCTGATGCAGGGGGAACGACAGGGTAAAGCAAGTGCCTTCAGCAGGCACGGAGGCCACACTGACCTCCCCCTGATGGGCACGTACCACGGATTGCACCACAGCGAGACCCAGGCCTGTGCCCTGGGAGCGGGTGGTGAAAAAGGGTTCGAAAATCTGGTTGAGCAGGTGGGCGGGCATCCCTTTGCCATTGTCGAGAATACGCATCTCCACCCGGGCGCCACTGCGCGCCGCACTCACCAACAGCGAGGTGGCACCCGCCTGCTGGGCGTTGGCGATCAGGTTGTTGATGGCCCCCGCCAGCGCATTGCTGTTGGCGAGCAGGCAGAGATCCGGCTCGGGCGCGTCTATATGCAGCTCACAGCCCTGCTGGTTGCAAAATGCCTCGGCGCCTGCCTGCACCTCGGCCAGTAATCCCTGGACCGAAATGGGTGTCACCACCTGATTGTCACCGTTGCGGGCGAACAGCAGTATGTCGTTGATCTGTTTTTCCAGGTCTTGCAACCTGGCCATCAGCTTTTGTTGGAACTGGCTGCGCGACTCGGGCTTGAGGGTGCGGTTGGCCAGATTGGCCGCATAGAGCATGGCGGCGGAGAGCGGAGTGCGGATCTGGTGTGCCAACGAGGCGGCCATGTTGCCCAAGGCAGACAGCCGCTTCATGTGGTTGACTCTGTCCTGCAGTTTGCGGGTTTCGGTCAGATCCGTGATGAATACCAACTGGCCGGGTTGATCCGGCAGCGGCTGGGTCGAGAGCTGCACCCGACGCCCATCGCGCAGGGAGATCTCGTGACCGTCATCCTCACGGGGCTGGAAGCAGCGAGCGATGATCTGGCGCCAGGCCTGACCCTCCAGCGGCTCCCCCAGCAGCGCCAGGGCGGCGGGGTTGGCACGGGTGATGCGACCCTCGCCATCGAGCAGCAATACACCGGTCGGCAGTGCCGTGAAGATGGCGTAGAGCTGGCTCACCTCGTGAGACTGGAGTGGGTTGACTTGCTGCTGGGCTGTCATAAAGCTGACCTCAAACTGGCTATTGGGTCAGGTTATTCAATTTCCATGCCACTTAAATTATGGTTAAAAATCAACTCGTTGAACAAAGGCGTCAAGGCTTTGACCCTTATGCTTCCTTGCTCATCCCGTATTTTTTCATCTTCTCCACCAGGGTGGTACGACGCATGCTGAGCAAGTCAGCGGCGCGGGCCACCACCCCATCCTGGGACTCCAGGGCCTGACGGATCAGCTCTACCTCGAGGTCGGCCAGCATCTCCTTGAGATTGACCCCCTCCTCTGGCAGCTGCATGGCACGGGAGTGACTTGCACTGAGATCCAGCGCCAGGGGATCCTGGAACACGGCGGCCAATGCGTCGCGCTCGTCCATCTCGGTCAGCCGCTCATCTCTTGGCTCGCACGGCAGCAGGCGATAGCGGCTCGGCAAATCGGCCACATCGACTATCTGCTGCGGGTAGAGGATCAGCAGTCGCTCCAGCAGGTTGGAGAGCTCGCGCACATTGCCGGGCCAGGGGTACTGCATCAGGGACTCCAACGCCCGCTGGGTCAGGCGAATCATACCCTGATGCTGCTCGGTATGGCGGTTGAGCAGCTCCTGCAGCAACAAGGGAATGTCATCGACCCGATCCCGCAGCGGTGGTGTCTCTATGGGGAAGACATTAAGGCGATAGTAGAGATCTTCCCGAAAGCCCTGGGTGCGGATCATGGCCTCCAGATCCCGGTGGGTGGCCGCAATGATGCGCACGTCCGCCTGAATGGGCTTACCACCACCCACCCGATCGAACAGACGCTCCTGCAACACCCGCAACAACTTGACCTGCATCGGCAAGGGCATGTCGCCGATCTCGTCGAGGAAGAGCGTGCCACCCTGAGCCAGCTCAAAACGGCCCCGGCGGGCGGCGATGGCGCCGGTGAAGGCGCCTTTCTCATGGCCAAACAGCTCGCTTTCCAGCAATTCGGCCGGGATGGCGCCACAGTTGATGGGCACGAAGGGGCCCCCACTGCGGGGAGAAAGTTCGTGAATGGCGCGGGCTACCACCTCCTTGCCGGTCCCGGATTCCCCCAGGATCAACACGTTGGCTTCGGTCTCTGCCACCTGGCTGATGAGACGGCGCACTTCCTGAATGCCCCGCCCCTTGCCCACCAGCAGACGCAACAGCGCCTGGCCCTTGTCGTGAGTCTGCTGACGGGGATGCAAGGAGACAAACGCCTGACAGAAGTGCAGATGGCGAGTGAGGGATTCGTAGGTGAAGGGGGCCTCGGCGACACCGATGAAGTTGCTGTTGGGGAAATCAGCCTCTACCAGGGACAGGAAGGGCACGCGAAGGAAGCTGGCCAGCAGCTCATCCAGCGAACGGCTGGTCAAGGCTCCCGCCAGCACCCCTTGCAGCGGACCGGACGACTCGATGGCAACATCCAGCTCGCTCTCGACTATCTCCTGCCACGGGATCCCCATGAACGAAAGCACAGTGCCCAACTGCTGGCGCCGCTGCGCATCGGCATCAACAATCAATACTCCCATCGACATCATACGACTCCCTCTTGTAAGCGACGTAACTTATTGTTTTATTGTGCTTCTGTGGTCTAGCCACGCACTTTATGCAGGAAGAACAAAGTGCCAAAATTCCGACGTATTGTCAAAAATTGTCGCATTCAACCTAAGTTTATCGACATCACTGCGCAATAAGATAAATTTTGTCGCCTCTTTTTTAATTTGAGGCACAAACAAGATAAAGAGACGGGACTATCGACTACCCGTTCCCGGCCCCATGACAGGGTCGGGAACGGCGACAGGGTCAGTGACGGGCGTTCGTGTGGGGCGTGGCGTAGCGACACTCGGGGAAGCGACTGCAGGCCATGAACAGGCGTCCGGCATGAGGTCCTTTTTTGGCCTCCCGTTCGACCAGCGGGGCATCGCAGCGAGGGCAATGAGGTGCCTGGTGCGAGTGATCCTCTTCTTCGTCATCCACCTCGGCAAACAGGTTGTCCACCAACTCGCTGTCTGTGGCAGAGACCAGGGCACTCCTGAC
>NZ_CAWNYS010000480.1:0-2625 GCF_963878295.1 Aeromonas sp. HMWF014
CAGTATCGCCGCCATGAGCCTGGCCCAGTTCTTCGGCCTGATCTGGCTGACCCGCGCCCCCACCGGGGTCTGGTTGCTGCCACTATGGGCGCTGGGCATAGGTCTGTCGCGCATGCTGATCGGCATGCACTGGCCGCAGGATGTGCTGGCGAGCGCCCTGCTCGGCAGCCTGACCGCCCTGTTGGGCGCGCGCTGGTGGCTACGTCGCTACTGACACCTGTGACCACGCCGACAAAAACGGGCACCTTCTGGTGCCCGTTTTTGTTTATGCGATAACGTCACATACCGATAGCCATGCTCAGTTGCTGGCGCTCTGCCCCTGCCAGCCCTCGGGATACTTGTAACCCACGAAACGCTTGGCGGCATAGGCCTTGAATTCGGCGGAGTTGTAGGCCGCCGCCACGTCCTTGGCAAACGGCTGATCGGCATCGGCGCTTTTCACCACCACCCAGTTGATGAAGTTGTAGCTGCGCTCAAGGAACAACCCCTCGCTGAACGCAATGCCGCTGGAGGCAGCGAAGTTACCGTTGATGACGGAGAAATCCACATCCTCCCGCGAACGTGGCAGTTGCGCAGCTTCCAGCTGGATCAGCTTGATATTGTGCGGATTTTTCGCCACATCAAACTCGCTCGCCTTGAGCGGATTGATCCCCTCCTTGAGGGTGAGCCAGCCCAGGTCCTGCAGCATCAGCAGGGCCCGCGCCTGATTGGTCGGGTCGTTGGGGATGGCAACCGTGCTCCCCTCTTTCAGTGCCTTCAGCTCGCCCAACTTGCCAGCGTAGAGCCCCATGGGACCGGTCGGCACCTGGGTGATGGGAGCCAGTGACAGGCCCCGGTCTTTTGAAAAACTCTCCAGATAGGGTTTGTGCTGGAAGCAGTTCACATCGAGCGAGCCATCCGCCAGCGCGATATTGGGGGTCACGTAGTCAGTGAACTCCACCAGTTTGACCTTGTAACCCTTGGCCTCCAGCTGCGGCTTGATGGAGTCGGTCACCATGTCGGCAAAATCCCCGACTGTCGTGCCAATCACAATCTCCTTCTTGGCCGGCTCGGCGGCAAGAACGGAAAACGGCAGGCTGCTGGCCAGCAGTGCCAGCGCGGAGAGGGTGAAGAAGGAACGACGCTGCATATGAAACTCCCTGTCAATATGATCAAAATGGTGGCCTATGATGGCGCTTGCCACCTTGGGTGGCTTCGCCGCAACCATCTAGCCATCCAAACGGCTGATAAATGCCACCATAACAGAGCCCCTCCCCGTCGCCAAGCAACAAAACAGGGCAAGCTTAACCGAGTGGCAGCTAAGCCCGACGTTCAACCCTGTTGGCTGCCGCTGTCGGGGGGATGGCCGCCATCCGGCGTTTCGCCCGATCCAGGCTTTGATCACATCGCGGCGGGTAGCTGTCGGCATGGGGGTGAGCCACATCCGCACCCTCCCAAAGCCGCAGCAAGGGTTAAGACATGTTGACCGCTAAAGAAAACATCAACGACTATCCACTGACAAAGCTCTCAAAAGAGCACATAAAGTGAATCGCTGGAACCCCCATATGGTTTGAAACGGGTTTGTGATGGGATTTTTTTGAGCCTTATCTCAGATCAGAAATGAGCGCTTTTTGGCTCTGTTTTTCCCGTGTATAGATGCCAGCCGTACCCAGGATGGTGCGGTATAAAATGGAGTTTATTAATGAGAAAAACATCGTTAGCGTTGGCAATTTCGGCCCTGCTCTCGGCCATGCCTATCGCTTCAGTTCAGGCTAATGAGAGTTGTACCCCGCTCACCGGCAAAGAGGCCGGACTCGATATCGGTCGCAGCAGCGCAGACCGTTGTCTGCCCGGCATCAATCCCCTGCAGGACCAGCAGTGGCACCTGCTCAACAGCGGCCAGGATGCCTTCAGCAAACGCGGCGGCGTGGCGGGCAATGACCTCAACCTCTGGTGGGCACACCGCACCGAGGTATTGGGTCAGGGCATCAATGTGGCCGTGGTGGACGATGGCATCGCCATAGCGCACCCGGATCTGGCCGACAATGTGCGCCCCGGTTCCAAAAACGTGGTGACCGGCAGCAGCGATCCGACCCCGACCGATCCGGACAGTGCCCACGGCACTTCGATATCCGGCATCATAGCCTCGGTGGACAACACCATAGGCACCCTGGGGGTGGCTCCCCGCGCCCAGTTGCAGGGCTTTAACCTGCTCGATGACAACAGCCAACAGTTGCAGAAGGACTGGCTCTATGCCCTCGGCGGCAACGCCGTCACCGCGGACAACCGGGTCTTCAATCAGAGCTACGGCACGAGTCTGGTCGATCCAGAAGGGGCCAACGAGCTGGATCAGGTGCAACTCGATCGCCTGTTCGAGCAACTGACCCTTCAGGCGCAAGGCGCGGCCTATATCAAGGCGGCTGGTAACGGCTTCAACCGGATTGCCTCCGGCAGCTATGTGCTCAACCGCACCGGCGACATGCCAAAGCTGCCATTTGAGAACAGCAACATCGATCCCTCCAACAGCAACTTCTGGAACCTGGTGGTGAGCGCCATCAACGCGGACGGGGTGCGATCCTCCTACTCCAGCATCGGCAGCAACGTGTTCCTGAGCGCCCCGGGCGGAGAACAGGGCACGGATACACC
>NZ_CAWNYS010000481.1:0-3279 GCF_963878295.1 Aeromonas sp. HMWF014
GTGCAGGGAGGGCAGGGCCACGGGGTGGCGACGGCCTTGGGTCATGGCTTCGGGGTCGGGATCTATGCACTGATTACCGCGCTGGGCCTCTCCGTGCTGATCACCCAGACCCCGCTGCTTTTTGATCTGATCCGCTACGGTGGCGCCGCGTTTCTCGCCTGGCTCGGCATCAAGGCGCTGCTTGCCAAGCCCGCCAGTGAGTCGGTCGAGGAGGTGGTCCACCAGCTGCGTGGTCGTCAGGGCGCCTTTGAAGGCTTCATGGTCGCCTTTCTCAACCCCCAGCTCGCCATCTTCTTTATCGCCCTCTTCAGCCAGTTCGTACGGGCCGACACCGGTTGGAACGAGGGGGGGATCATGATGCTCACCGCAGGTGGCATTGATGCTATCTGGTACGTGCTGGTGGCGCTGGTGCTCTCTCGCGGGCCCGTGCTGGCCTGGCTCAAGGCCAAGTCCTCCGCCATCGACAAGGTGAGCGGCCTGGTGCTGCTGGGGCTGGCCTTGAAGGTGGTGCTCTGAGGTTCAGTTGTCAGTGGCTCGCGCGATGACAGGGCAGGGCTGCTGAATGAATATCCGGCTCCGCGGTAGGGACTGCGAGCACGGGACGCTGAATCCTGTATTTCGCAGTGATCTTAAGCGGGATCAAGGCAAGCAAAGGGTGACTGACCTAGAGTGACCGGCATTTTCTGTCTGCCGATAGACTCAGAGACCATGCACCCACAGACCCATAGCCACGTACTGAACCGCCTCGAACTGCTGGCTCCGGCCAAGAACCTCGCCTACGGCATCGAAGCCATCAACCATGGCGCCGATGCCGTTTACATGGGCGGCCCTGCCTTTGGTGCCCGCAGTGCGGCGGGCAACTCCCTCGAAGATATCGAAGCGCTGGCGCGCCACGCCCATCGTTTTGGTGCCCAGGTCTTTGTCGCCTTCAACACCCTGCTGCACGATCACGAGCTGGAGCAGGCCCGGCGGCTGACCCACCAAATTTACGAAGCCGGTGCTGATGCGCTTATCGTGCAGGACATGGGGCTGCTGGCGCTCGATTTGCCACCCATCGCGCTCCATGCCAGTACCCAGACCGACAACCGCACGCCGGAAAAGGTGAAGTTTCTGCAGGATGTGGGCTTCTCTCAGGTGGTGCTGGCGCGCGAATTGTCGCTCCAGCAGATCCGCGAGATCAGTGCGGCGACCAACGTGCAGCTGGAGTTCTTTATCCACGGCGCGCTCTGCGTCTCCTACAGCGGCCAGTGCAACATCAGCCACGCCCGTACCGGCCGCAGCGCCAACCGCGGTGAGTGTGCCCAGCTCTGCCGTCTGCCCTGCTCGCTGCAAAAGCCGGACGGTGAAGTGCTGGTGGCCGACAGTCACCTGCTGTCGCTCAAGGATATGGACCAAACCGATAATCTGGAGGCGCTGATCGCCGCAGGCATTCGCTCCTTCAAGATTGAAGGGCGTCTCAAGGGGCTCGATTATGTCAAAAACGTCACCGCCTGGTATCGCCAGAGGCTCGACGCCATTCTGGAGCGCCGCTCCGATCTGGTAGCTGCCTCTGCGGGCCGTTGCAGCTATAGCTTCGAGCCGGATCCGAAAAAGAGCTTCAACCGCGGCAGCACTGACTACTTCCTCCATGGACGTCAGCAGGGTATCGACTCCACCAAGAGCCCGAAATATGTGGGCGAGCCGCTGGGGCGCGTCACCAAGGTGACCAAGGATGGCATCGAGATTGACGGCAAGCAGGTCACTCTCAACAACGGCGACGGTCTGGGCTTCTTCAAGCCGAACAACGAGCTGGTGGGGATGCGCCTCAACAAGGTCGAAGAGAAGGCAGAGAGTAAGCTGTTACTCCTGTCAGAACGTATGCCGGGGCTAAAAGTAGGCACCGAGCTCTATCGCAACCACGATAGTGCGTTCAGCAAGATGCTGGAAAAGGCCAGCGCGGATCGCCGCATCCGGGTTGATATGCAGCTCTCTGAATGCGATGAAGGCTTGTGCCTTACCCTCACCGACGAGCAGGGCATCAGCGCTGCGGTGACCCTGCCGTGCGACAAGCAGCCGGCTGACAATCCGGAGCGGGCGCTGCAACAGGCGCGGGATCAGCTTGGCAAACTCGGCAATACCCTGTTTGTGGCGCGCAAGATTGAGTTGGTGGTAACGAGGCCGCTATTCATCGCCGCATCACAGCTTAACGGGCTGCGCCGGGATGGCATTGCCGCGCTGGAAGCCGCGCGTGTGGCCAGCTACCAGCGCCCAGAGCGACGCATCGCCCTGCGGGATATCAGTTATCCCCAGCACCGCCTCTCCTACCTTGGCAATGTGCTCAACAGTGCCGCCGAGCAGTTCTTCCGCGAACACGGGGTCGAGCGCATCGCTCCCGCCTATGAGGCGAACAAAGAGGAGGGGGAAGTGGTGCTGATGATCACCAAGCACTGCATCCGCTACAGCCAGAACCTCTGCCCGAAAGAGGTGCCCGGTCTCAAGGCCGAGCCGCTGGCGCTCAAGATGGGTAAAGACACCTTCCGCCTGCGTTTTGACTGCAACCGCTGCGAAATGCAGGTGATGGGGAGCCTGAAACGCTGATCAAACAGCCCCTTTCTCCGTCCGGAAAAGGGGCAACTTTTTATCGCAGGTTCTCTGTCCACCCTCCTTTAATTGCCAATCTCCCTTTAATTGCCCCTCTCCAGCGCCAGCAGCGCCTTTTTAATCTCCAATCCCCCCGCATAGCCGGTCAGGCTGCCGTTTTGGCCGATCACCCGATGGCAGGGAACTATGATCGAGAGGGGATTGCGGCCATTCGCCGCGCCCACTGCCCGCACCGCATTCGGTTTGCCGATGGCGCGGGCAATATCGCTGTAGCTGCGGGTCTCGCCATAGGGGATGTCGCACAGCGCTTGCCACACCGACTGTTGAAAGGCGGTGCCACGGGCGGCAATGGGCAGGGAGAACCGCTGCAAGCGACCGGCAAAATAGGCGTCAAACTCGGCGAGGAAGGGGGCCAGCGCCCCGTGATCTTGCTGCCAGCCACTCATATCGGGCAGCGCCCGCAGGCCCGCCACAAAGTCCACGTGCACCAGACCACGTTCATTGATGGCGACCAGCAGATCGCCGCAGCGGGTCGGCAGGATATCGTAGCGGATCATGGGGTTATCTCCTGTTGTTGGTTATCTGGCTGTTTTTCGTTGCCGGTGGCATTGAGCAGCAAATTGGGCGCTTCACTCATGGCGTGCCACAGCCAGCTTGCCGCATAGCTGCGCCACGGTTGCCATGCGGCGCTTTGTGCCA
>NZ_CAWNYS010000482.1:0-1785 GCF_963878295.1 Aeromonas sp. HMWF014
CTCCTGGGTGCGGGTGACATAGAGATAGGTGGAGGCTCCGCCAATGAGGCGGTTGTATCGGGGATTGACCATCACGGCGCGGGTGCCAGGTTGCCAAAATTCCTGTTCACGTAGGACTACGGGGGTAGAGAGCGGGTTGGCCAACTTGTAGCGCACCACCCGCAGTGCGTTGCCAACCCAGGCAGCGTCAGCGGTGGCGTAGAGGCCGGAGGCAGAAAGAGGACGTTCCTTGTCGATGGTGGTGGGGGCATAGCCCTCGGGCATAACGCCTTGCATAAGGGCGCGGTTGAGGTCGATGAGCATGGACTCATAGGGTTGGGCACTCTCCCAGGCTTTGGCGAGCGGCCTGGCGGTCTGGGTTTCTGGCAACAGACGATAGCTGCGCCCCTCCCCTTTGCGGGGGGCTGCGTTGACAGAGAACACCTGGCCGAGCTCGGTTTCGACAAAGAAAGTGAAGGGCTTGCTGTTGTCGCTAGGGGATGAGAAGAACACCGCGCCGGCCTTGGTGTTCTTCTTGTCGGTCAGCATGCCAGCCGCACTGCTGATATTCACGACGCGATCACCGGGCACAACAATCATATTGGGATTGGTATTGCTGATGGTGAGATTGAGCTGGTCACTGTGAGCAAATGTGAGGGTGACCGCTGATGCCTGCACGTGGGCAGCAGAGAGGCTCAAAGTCAGGCACACCATGTGGGTGACGCGGGTCAGGGGCCACCTAGCGTTACTGTTTGTCATCGTTTACCTCCAGAAATTTGACGATGCTGGTGAGGCCGTTTTGATAGGCGAGCACCAGGGAGTAATGCTTGAGGTCGGTTTCTGGTTGGCCATTCCCAATCCAGGTCTTCAGAACACCACGAATGTCGATGCGGTTGTCAGCGGGAAAGACCTGGAGCTGGGTTTGATAAAAGGCGCTATTGACCTCGTTTTGTTTTATGCGCTGAGCCTCTTGTGCGAGTACCACCTTAAAATCCGGCTGGGCACCGGGTTTGACGTACCCCAATAAGAACTGATGTTGGGTATCAACGGTCTCTGGGGAGATGTTCAAACGAAGCGCCATAAAACTGAGCGCCATCATCTGCATATGTGAGGGACTGCTATTTGCCTCGGAAATAGCAAACGGTGCATCGTAGGCCATTGGTGTAACAATGGTCTCCCGAGTGGACGTGAGATGCCTGTTCTGTAGGCCCAAAATAATATTGGAGACGAGACTCAGGGCTAACATCACGAGCAAAACGAGCACGACAATAGCGACCACCTTATTGGTGGAGTCTCTGGCGGTTAATTCCATGTTTATTTAATCCATTGCCGAAAACTGGAGTCTGGTATCACTTTGAACGCGATGCGAAAGAGGGCGGTCGGGAGATGCCAATAGAGCAGGTTATATAACCACATAGACCCGCGCCCTCGTTTGACAGTTTTAATGACAAGCCAGATAAGCACCGCCGCGCCTAGACCAAAGAGTGAGTTGCCAACATATACCCCCCACAGGAGTGGGGGGATAGACGGAATAGCCTCATCATATGGCAAGCCGAGCAGGCGTGGCTGCTCACTCAATGTTTTCGGAAACCGGTATCTATCGAGATTGTCCGAATCCATTATTAGCTCCTTTTAAATCAGACCGAACGCGACGTTGAGGAACACAATAACGACAGCAACACCGGCCAGGAGCATGAGGTTTTTGGTTTTGATATACATGAAAACCCCAACCAGGATTTCACCAATGATGATCCACTTTGCCAAGGTCGAGTTTTGACCGAAGGTGTCATCGACAGTTTGCTTTCC
>NZ_CAWNYS010000483.1:0-1049 GCF_963878295.1 Aeromonas sp. HMWF014
GCGGTATCGGTCTGTGGGCGCTGATCAGCATCATCTGGATTTCGGGGCGGGACTGGCAGCGCTATCCCCGACCCGCAGCGAACTGGGTGGGTACTGGTATCAGTGTGGGAGCTGGACTCGCGGTCACGGCTGTCTTGATCTTCTGGGGTCATGGCTGGCTGACCGGCATACCCTTGCGCTAAATGATGGGGATGAACCGACTGCGCCACCTGTGCGTATGACGCTCATCTGTTCAAAAGGAGTTGCCCGATGAAATGGTTCACTTTGTTATTACTGCTTGGTGTGGGGGCTGTGTCTGCTGCCTGTCCCGACTACTTCAATGTGGAGATGCGGGAGCTCAACAACACCCAGCGCCACAACCTGTGTCAGCTGACCGAAGGCAAGGTGGTGCTGGTGGTCAACACAGCGTCTTATTGCGGCTATCGCGGGCAGTTTGGGGATCTGGAGACGCTGTACCAGACCTACAAGGATAAAGGACTGATCGTGCTGGGTTTTCCGTCAAACGACTTCTGGCAGGAGTCGGGGGATGAGGACAAAACCGCTGCTGTTTGCCGCCGTGACTACGGGGTGACCTTTCCCATGTTCAACCGGTTGGCGGTGCGCGGTGACGATGCCAGCCCGCTCTACAAGGGGCTGGCCGCGGCTGCGGGCGAGGCGCCGGGCTGGAACTTTCACAAGTACCTGATAGGGCGCGATGGCAAGCTGGTCGCGAGTTATGGTGCGAACCAGAATCCGGCCGACGATCCCCTGCAAAAAGAGGTCAAGCGGGCGCTTGGGCTTTAGGCCTACCCCGCTGCGGGCGGCTCTGGAATAATGGAGGCCCGCTCTCCTATCTGGTAATCCCGTGTTGCAACGTCTGCCCCAAATGGTGATCTTCGATGCCCTGGTCCGTGAACAGGGCATCTCGGCGGCCGCACGGCGGCTCGGCGTCTCCAAATCCCACATCAGCAAGCAGCTGGCCCAGCTTGAGGCCGAACTCGGTGCCCAGCTGGTGCAGCGCACGACTCGCCGCTTCTCCCTGACCGAACTCGGTCAGGAGTATGCCCGTC
>NZ_CAWNYS010000484.1:0-1606 GCF_963878295.1 Aeromonas sp. HMWF014
GCTGGCGCGGGTGCCTCGTTAGCCGACCTTACTCGGTCAGCGAGTAGGGCAGGGCTTGCAGAGCGAGGCTGGAGGCCTCCTCCTGCTTGAAACGAAAACGGGCATCGGTCTCTGTATCCTTGGGCAGCACGGCCGTGATCCACACCTGACCAGCCTGTTGCCAGACGTTGAGCACCATGCCGCTGCGCCGCCAGTTGTCACCGAGCTGGATCTCCAGGGCATCGCCACAGGCGACGGGCTCGCTGGCGGTGCCGGCCAGCACGAACAGGGCGCGGTTGTTGGCACCGCGATACTTGGCGCGGGCCACCGTCTCCTGCCCCATGTAGCAGCCCTTGGTGAAGCTGATCCCCTCCAGCGCCTGCAGATTCAGCATCTGGGGTATGTATTCGCCCTGATGTACCGCTTCCATATGCGGGATGCCAGCCTTGATATCCAGCCCCCACCAGAGTGATTCACTGCCGGCAGGCAGGTCCAGCGCCAACGGCTGATCGCTCACCAGCAGCCAGCGATCCGCTTCGATCTGCACCGCCATTCCATCGTCGATCAGGCCGGTTTGTGACATGGCAAATCGGGCCGCCATCCACTCATCCGTGCCCTGGCCAGCCACACCGACCGCCTGACCATGGTTCTCGGCGAACTCTACCTTGGCAAACACCGCAAACTTCTTGAGCTCCGGCAATTGGCGAGCCAGCACAGAGGGTTTGGTCAGCAGCAGCAGGCGATCGCTCAGGCAGAGCAGACGAAAATCGCCCCACAGCTTGCCTTTGGCATCGCAGTGGCCGCCCAGCGTACTCTGGCCCGGTTGCAGGGCGTTGACGTCGCAGGTGACCTGGCCTTGCAGATATTTGACGCGATCCGCACCGGTCAGGCTGGTGATGGCCAGATCGGTCAGGGAGAAAAGGGTTGGCTCGGCAGGAAAAACAGGCGTTTGCAGGCTCACGATGGTATTCCAGAGACAGAAAGTATGTGACCTGCATGGTAAAGACGTAAGGAATGTTTGTCAGCCGGAAAATCCAGCTGTTACCATCCACAGGTCTTTGTAAGGAGAGTGCCATGTTGAGCCCAATTGAAAAATCCCGCCTGAAGTGGGCCTGCCGTCGTGGCATGCTCGAGCTGGATGTGATCTTTATGCCGTTCTTTGAACACGAGTTCGATAGCCTGAGCGATGAACAGCAGCAGACCTTCATTCGTTTGCTGGAGAGCGATGACCCGGACCTGTTCAAATGGTGCATGGGCCACGGTGTTCCGGCTGACCCCGCCTTTGCCGCCATGATCCCCCTGATCCTGGAGCGCAATCAGGCGCGCCACGACAGCTTGAGCTGATCCCCGATGCGGGTGGTCATGCCCGTCATTCTCTCCCGGCAGCAGCGTGTTCTGCTGCTGATCCTGTTTCTGCTGTTGTGGTGGCCTGTGGCCAGTCTGATCCATGGCTGGCAGTGGGCACTCTGGTTGCCCTGCTGGCTGACGGGGGGCTGGCTGGCCTGGCGCCGCTCCCGTCGCAATGCCGGTACGCTGGTGTGGGATGGGCAGTGGCTGGAGTGGCAGGGCAATCGCTACCAGCTGGGGACGCGCAGCCGCATCTTGCCCGGGGCACTCTGGCTGCAAC
>NZ_CAWNYS010000485.1:0-7301 GCF_963878295.1 Aeromonas sp. HMWF014
CATCTTTAGAAGGAAAACGATCTTACCACCCTTTGCAGGGGCTTTCATGGCGTAGCCAGCAAAAGCGGGGCCAAGCTCAAAAAGAGGGGTTGAAAATGATTTTCATTAAGTAGAATAAATTTATTAATGCATTGAATTTATTAATTTTTATTGCTTTCCGTTGATACTGTTAAGCAGTGAGTCATAAATAATCCAGTGATTCAGTGCGGGCTTGTTTACCACCGCTGTTTGCATTGTTAACATGATCACACTTTTTTGACGTCTTCCCCGTTTTGGTGCGTCATTTCTTACCTCGGTATAGGCAGGGCATTGCTGGTAAAACTCGATACGCTGGTGGCGCGCTACGACGAACTCAATCGTCTCAAGACGCAACGGGCGTTAGGTCTCATGAGTCGCTACGGGCAGCAGGTCTTCCAACTGCTGCCCGTTATGCTGCACTTCAATCATCCCCTGTTGCCCGGTTATGTGGCAGGTGATGTGCCCCACGGCATCTGGAGTTTTACCGCCAACGAGGCCCAGCAGGCCTTCATCCAGGACCTGTGCCAGAACGCCAATTGCCAGAACGGCCTCACGACCCACGACAAGTCGATTCAGGGGCTCTATTCCATGGGCAGCACCTCGTCCATTGGTCAGTGCTGCTACTCGGATCTCGATATTTGGGTGTGCCACGTGGCCGGTTTGTCGCAGGAGCGGCTCGAGTTGCTGGATCTCAAGTGCCAGCAACTCTCCAAGTGGGCCGAGCAGCGTGGGGTCGATCTCAACTTCTTCCTGATCCCCGAGGACAAGTTCCGCCAGCGCAACGATGCCCAGATGCAGGGGGAGAGCTGCGGTAGCGCCCAGCACCTGCTGCTGCTCGACGAGTTCTACCGCAGCGCCATGCTGATCGCTGGCAAGCGCCTGCTCTGGTATCTGGTGCCTGCCGAGTATGACGATCACTACGACGAGTACGTGAACGGCCTGTTTGCCCACGACAAGCTGAGCCAGGACGATTGGCTCGATCTTGGTAGTTTCAACCGCATTCCCGCCGAGGAGTACTTCGGCTCCGCCTTGTGGCAGCTCTATAAGGGTATCGACTCCCCTTACAAAGCCGTGCTCAAGTCGGTGCTGATGGAGGCTTACTCCCACGAGTATCCCAATACCCGCCTGTTGTCTGTCACCAGCCGCGACTGGTTCCAGCACAACGAGGGCATGCACTACCGGCTCGACAACTACTGCCTGATGCTGGACAAGGTGACCAACTACCTCAAGTCCATCGGCGACATGCAGCGGCTGGATTTGGTGCGACGCTGCTTCTATCTGAAAGTGTGTGACGGCCTCAGCCATCCGAAAGAGGATCACTCCCCGGCCTGGCGCCGCGAGCAGATGACCCAGCTGGTGGCCTACTGGGGCTGGAGTCCGGAGCGGCTGCATCATCTGGATCACCGCCAGGAGTGGAAGGTCGAGGACGTCAAGGTGGCCCACGCCGAGCTGCTGGAAGCCCTGATGCAGAGCTATCGCAATCTGATCCAGTTTGCCCGGCGCAACAACATCAGCGAGTCCATCAACCCGGAAGACATCGGCATACTGTCGCGCAAGCTCTACGCTGCGTTTGAGAGCCTGCCGGGCAAGGTGCAGCGCATCAACCTGACCATAGCGCCGGATCTGAGCGAACCGGACCTCAGCCTGGTGCAGGTGCCCCACGGCCGCCTCAACCGCGCTGGCTGGTATCTCTACAAGCACTCCCTCGAACCGGTGGATATCATAGGCCGGGCACCGCTCGAATATAACGGCTACATCAGCAAGCTGGTCTCCTGGGCCTACTTCAACGGTTTGCTGACGCCCCAGTCCCGGGTACACCTGTTCAATCAGGGGTCGGATCTGCACATCGACAATCTGCACCAGTTTTGTCGTGACTTGTCCGGCACCTTCCCGGTCAAGTATCCCCGTGCCACCAACCTGGCACTCAGCCGTCCGTGCGAGATCCGTCAGCTCTCCATCTTCCTCAACCTGGAGACGGATCCGACCAGCCACTGGGTGGGTCAGGTGATCGAATTCGACGCCAATGCCGCCGATGTCTTCTCGTTTGGCCGCAATCTGGAGTGTCTGGTGGGATCGGTGGATCTGGTTTATCGCAACTCCTGGAGCGAGATCCGCACCCTGCACTTCCAGGGTGACGAAGCCGTGGTGGACGCCCTTACCACCATACTCGGCAAGATGCACCAGGACGCCGCCGCCCCCGAGATGATAGAGGTGTTCTGTTACAGTCAGCACTTCCGCTCCCTGGTGCGGACCCGTTTCCAGCAGCTGGTGGCCGAGTGCATCGAGTTGCGCCTCGCCCGTGACAAGCAGCAGCTGGTCAAGACGCTGGCACTGGGCCGCGAGAAGTACGGCATCTTCTTCGAGCGGCGCGGGGTGTCGGTCAAAAAGCTGGAAAACGCCATCGATTTTTACCGTCACATCTCCCACAACAAGCTGGATCACCTGCCGCTGCGACTCGACAAGACTCATAGCCAGCACCTGCCCGGTATCGTCGACTCCTATGCCAGCGAAGGGCTGGTGCAGTTCTTCTTCGATACCCGGGATGCGGGTACCAACATCTATATCCTGGATGAGGCGAACCGGGTGGAGATCTACCAGCATTTTGCCGGCAACAAGGATGAGCTGGTGCAGGGGGTGAACCGTTTCTACACCTCCAGCCACGAGCGTTTCAGCGATGCAGGCCAGTTCAGCAACTTCAACCTGCCACAGTACTACGAGATAGTGCAGGTCAATGGCGAGCTGGAGGTGATCCCCTACCGCAGCCAGGGACAGCTGCGTGACGGTGCAGGCCAGGCCCGTGAATTGGGCTCGGCGACGGGGTAGCGCCAGAGGTCGGGCATGGGGTTGGCGACAAGGCAGCCGGCATGGCCCTCTTGCTGATACGGGTCTTCGAACCTGCCGAATAAAAACGGCCTGCAGATGCAGGCCGTTTGGCTATCCGGAGCCTGCTCAGTGCGCGAGGCGTGCCAGCAGCCAGCTGCGGATGTCGTCAAGCTGTGGGCGACAGATCTCGTGACGCATGGGGTACTCGTGCCACTCGAGGGTCAGCCCTGCCGCTTCCAGCTTATTCTTGGCGTCCCAGCCCATGGAGAGGCTCACCACGTCATCATAGATGCCGTGCATGTAGCAGATGGGCAGGCTGCGGGCGGCCTCGCTCATCTCCGCCAGCAGGGCATCGGGCGCCGCCAGATAGGTGGACATGCAGAGCAGCCCGGCAAGCCGTGCCGGATGACGCAGGGCGGTGAAGGAGGCGATGACGCCGCCCTGGGAGAAACCGGCCAGCAGGATGCGCTCGGGAGCAAAGCCTTCGGCCACCAGCTGATCCAGCAGGGCGGCGATACGATCGGCAGATTCACGCACATGGGACTCCACGGCGCGACCCACCGGATCGTCGAAGCTCTTGATGTCGTACCAGCCGCGCATCTTGTAGCCCATATTGATGGTGATGGCGCGTTCGGGGGCATCGGGCAGCAGATGACGCACCGGCAGGTCGGCAGGCAAGTCCAGCGCATCCACCAGCGGTGCCAGACCCGCGCCGGAATCCCCCAGCCCGTGCAGCCAGATCACGGCGTGGCGGGCGTCCTGCGGATATCGGTCGATCATGGGAATACCACTGCCTCACCCGCCTGGGTGGTGCAGGCCTTGGTCAGCAGGGCCTTGAGCTCATGGCCGAAGCGGTTGTCGATCCAGGTTTCCCCTTGCAGCTCGAAGTGGAAACCGTTCTCGCGGGTGGCGACCCAGATCTGGTGCAGGGGCTCCTGCTTGTTGATGATGACCTTGGTCCTGTTCTCGAACGACAGGGTCAAGACCCCGCCGGCGCGTTCACAATCAATATCCGGATATCCTGCGTCGACAGTGTCTTCCACATATTGGAAAAAGGCGTCGGTCAGGGCGTGATACTCGTGATCCTTCATCGGTTTATCCTGTTGCTTTTAACAATGTGAGTGCGATTATAGAGGGCCAAAAAATTTTTCGCAGCGAACCATTATGATTACCCAGCTTACCAAGTGTCTGCTTGCCATTCCTCTGTCTCTTGGTTTGGCCGCATGTGGCCTGACGGGGCCGCTTTACATGCCGCCCCCCCAGCAGCCCCAGACCCAGAATACACCGCAAGCACAGACGCCTGTGACCGCCGAGGCCGCCCCAGAGGCCGCGCCGCAATAATTTAGGAAGGAACCGCCCCTTGGATCACTTTAACTACGACGCCGACGGCCAGCTTCAGGCCGAACACACCTCGCTGCAATACCTGGCCGAGCAGTACGGCACTCCGCTGTATGTCTACTCCCGCGCGACCCTTGAACGCCACTGGCATGCCTTCGATCAGGCCGCTGGCGATATTCCCCATCTGATTTGCTATGCGGTCAAGGCCAACTCCAACCTGGCGCTGCTCAACCTGCTTGCCCGCCTGGGATCGGGTTTTGACATCGTCTCCGGCGGCGAGCTGTCGCGGGTACTGGCGGCTGGCGGCGATCCGGCCAAGGTGGTCTTCTCCGGTGTGGCCAAGAGCGAAGCCGAGATGCAACTGGCGCTGGATAAAGAGATCTTCTGTTTCAACCTGGAGTCGGAAGCCGAACTGGAACGGCTGAATCGGGTGGCGGGCAGCATGGGCAAGAAAGCCCGGGTCTCGGTGCGGGTCAATCCGGATATCGATGCCGGGACTCATCCCTATATTTCCACCGGCCTCAAGCAGAACAAATTCGGTATCCCCATCGAGCAGGCGCCCGCCATCTATCGCAAGGCGGCCGCCATGGCCAACATAGAGATCAAAGGGGTGGATTGCCATATCGGCTCCCAGCTCACTGAATTGACACCCTTTATGGAGGCGGCTGACAAGCTGCTGCGATTGATCGACGAACTGGCGGCAGAAGGCATCCAGATCCATCACCTGGACGTGGGCGGTGGGCTCGGGGTCAACTATGGCGCCGAGCAGCCACCGCACCCCACCGAATATGCCGAGGCGCTCAAGCAGAAGCTGGCGGGCCGGGATCTGACCCTGCTGTTCGAACCGGGCCGCGCCATCGTCGCCAACGCCGGTGTGCTGCTGACCCGGGTGGAGTACCTGAAGCCGGGTGAGACCCGCAACTTCGCGCTGATCGACGCCGGTATGAACGATCTGCTACGTCCCTCCCTCTACGGCGCCTGGATGAACATCATAGAGGTGGACAGCCGCGCGGCCCATGAGCCGGCGCTGTACGACGTGGTCGGCCCTGTGTGCGAGACGGGTGATTTTCTCGGCAAGGAGCGCTCCCTCGCTATCGCTGAGGGGTCCCTGCTGGCAGTGCGTTCGGCCGGTGCCTATGGCTTTACCATGTCATCCAACTACAACACCCGTCCGCGCGCGGCCGAGGTGCTGGTGGATGGCACGCAATCCTTCCTCATCAGAGAGCGCGAGCAGTTGGCCGATCTCTGGCGCGGCGAGCATCTACTGCCCTGATAGCAGGGAAACGCACGATTGAGCGTGATAAGTTGACCGATCGCTGGTGCAGTGAGCATTTACTGCCTAAAGGGTACAGGAACGCACGATGTTGATAGATTTTTCCAAGATGCACGGGCTGGGCAATGACTTCATGGTGGTGGATGGTGTCACCCAGAAGGTGTTTTTCAGCAATGACGTCATCAAGAAATTGGCGGATCGCCACTTCGGGATTGGCTTCGACCAGCTGCTGCTGGTGGAGCCGCCCTATGATCCTGAACTCGACTTTCACTACCGTATCTTCAATGCCGATGGCAGCGAGGTGGAGCAGTGCGGCAATGGTGCCCGTTGTTTCGCCCGCTTCGTGCGTCTCAAGGGGCTGATCAACCGGGATCGCATCGCGGTCAGCACGGCCCGTGGTCGCATTACCCTGCAGCTGGAAGGGGAGAATCAGGTCACGGTTAACATGGGTGTCCCCCAGTTTGAACCGGGCAAGATCCCGTTTCGGGCCCAGAAGGCGGAAAAAACCTATCTGTTGCGGGCGCAAGAGCATACTGTGATGTGTGGTGTTGTCTCCATGGGCAACCCTCACTGCGTCATCGAAGTGCCTTCGGTGGCCGATGCGCCGGTAGAGACACTGGGTGCCATCATGGAGCGGCACGAGCGTTTCCCAGAGCGGGTCAACGTCGGCTTCATGGAGATGGTCAACGCCACCGAGATCAAGCTGCGGGTGTTCGAGCGCGGAGTGGGCGAGACGCTTGCCTGTGGTACCGGCGCCTGTGCGGCGGCGGTGATCGGCATCAGTCAGGGCAAGCTCAAGGAGCGGGTCACCGTCAGTTTGCCGGGTGGCAAGCTGACCATCGCCTGGAAGGGGCCGGGTCAGCCGGTCTATATGACGGGCCCGGCCGAGCATGTATTCGACGGCCAGATAGAGTTGTAGGCATGGGGCGGGGATGGCTCCGCTCTGCCAAGCGCTAATGTCGGGGCCTTGTGCCCCTTTTTCAGATGGACCAACCAAGTTATGAGCGAACTCAAACGGCAGGAATCACTGGTGGAGGAAGCCACAGTGCTGGAATACCTGGCACGTTATCCCGAGTTTTTCCAGCGCCACGCGGCCATGCTGGATCGGATCCGCATTCCCCACAAGCGCAAAGGTTCGGTCTCGCTGGTTGAGCGCCAGATGGACCGACAGCGCGAGCGCATCGAGCAACTGGAGCAGGAGATCACCGAGCTGATGGGGATCGCCAGCGAGAACGAGCGGATCTTCCGGGTGTACGCCGACCTCTACGGCGAGCTCTACGGCTGCCAGACCCTGTTCGAGGTGAGTGCCGTGATGGGCAAGGCGTTTGTGCAGCGACTGCGACTGACTGGCCTGCGGCTCTGGCTCAGCCCGAAAAAATTCCAGTTGAGCGGCCCCGAGCAACGCTTCATGGCGGAGGGCAAGCAGCTCGATCAGCTGCTGGGTCAACGGCTGCCGGGGCAGGATTACTACTTCGGTCGCCTCAACCAGAGCGAGAAGCAGGCGCTGTTTGGCCACGATGTGCTGGTCAACTCCGTCGCCCTGATGCGGCTCGGCGATCTCGGCGTGCTGGCCTTTGCCAGCTCGGATCCCAGCCACTTCAGTCCCCACAATGACACCCTGTTGCTGGGTCAGCTGGGGCGCTTGTTGCAACTGCGCCTGCCCGAGCTGGTTCGTGGCTAAGGCACCATCTCCCGCAGCAGAGCCGCTGCCGACCAGCCTGGCCGATGAGTTGGCTGCCTTCATCGAATACCTGAGGGTCGAGCGTCAGCTCAGCCCGCATACCCGCAGCAACTATCGATCTCACCTGGATCTTATGGCCGCCGAGCTGGTCAGGCTTGGCCTGAACGA
>NZ_CAWNYS010000486.1:0-7487 GCF_963878295.1 Aeromonas sp. HMWF014
GGTATATGGAGCTGAAAGCGGACTATCCCACCGTCTATATCGATGCCTGGCAGCAGGACTTTTCCGATGACCCCTTATTGACGGTCATTTCGTCGATCATTGAGCAATTGAGAGATGCTACAGGAAAGACGGTTGCAATACCTGATGGCATCAAGTCAAAGTTATTGGGTATGCTCAAGGTGGGCGGAAAATTGGTACTCAAGTCAGCCATTAAAAAAGCTGGATTGGAAGATGGTGACTTTTCTGTGGAAGGAGAATACGCAGATAAGCTGGTTGATACGCTTTGTAGCAATCACAAAGAGCGTTATGAATCTATCCAGTATCTTAAACAAGAGATCCGGCAATGGGTTGAAGCGGCGGTTTCAGTAAACTTAGACCAGTTGGATGGCCAAGGTCGCTTGGATTATCCCGCCTTTATTTTGATTGATGAGCTGGATCGTTGCCGCCCCTCCTATGCGGTGGAAATGCTGGAGACTATCAAGCATATCTTTGATATTCAGGGCGTGGTGTTTGTCCTGGCAACGGATACTGAGCAGTTGCAGCATGCTATCAAGGTGATTTATGGGGAGGGGTTTGATGGTAAAAAATATCTTGAACGATTCTATGATAGCCAACGTACTTTGAAACAAGGCTCTCGTTATGAGATGGCTAAATCAAGATTAGATCTTTATGGCGATGACTTTTGGTTATCAGACAAATTATTTTTGTATCCCAAGATGTCAAAGATGCAGCTTGCTGAAACCATTGCTGATATTTCAAAGGCTTTTGAATTGTCGCTTCGAGATATGCATAGATTAATATCACATCTAGTCGCAATATTAACCAATATAAGGAAAAACATAGATATTGTTTTCTTGGTGACGCTTTATTGTATTCATCTTAGGAAAAGAGATGCTTACAATACCTTGTTGATGGAAAGGTATAACTTAAAAAGAGTTCTGTCAGAGGGGGGAGATCCAAATTTTGAATGGGTAAAATGGGCACAAAAACTTGATATTCATGCGTTGGAGTCTGTAAGCATTAGTTTTGATCTATCTGGATTAGATAATAGGTGTCAATCTGCAACATCAAAAGTAGATGCGCTAAGTTACTTTGTTTGGTTGTATGTTTTAAGTTTTGATTATAATACAGATGTTGAGTTTCTAAATAAGCAAATAGATTCTGGAGTTATGTTTGATAGAATATCATATTCAATGCAGCAGGCAGTGATTCAATTGGTCAATAAACATTCTGATTTCAATATAATGGATTATGATAATTTTTTAATGCTCGGATTTAATGATTAAACGGGCGGTCAGCCCGTTTAATCATTAACGATTATTTATTATGCCGCTCATACAGCCGCTGCACCACATCCTGTAATCCCAACCCTTCGTTTTGCAGCAGCACGGTCAGGTGGTAGAGCAGATCGGCGGATTCGTTGATGAGCTCCTCCCGATCCTTGGCCATGGCGGCCAGCGCCACTTCGACACCTTCCTCACCTACCTTCTGGGCGATGCGCTTGGTGCCTTTGCCGTAGAGGCTGGCGGTGTAGCTGGTGGCCGGATCGGCCCCTTTGCGAGAAGCCAGTACCTGCTCCAGCTCTGCCAAAAAACCGAGGGGCGGCAGCGGGTGGCCATTAAAGCAGGAGGTTGTCCCTTTGTGACAGGTGGGGCCGACGGGGTTGGCGGCAATCAGCAGGGAGTCCTGATCGCAGTCGGTGCTGATGGCCACGAGCTGGAGCACATTGCCCGAGCTTTCACCCTTGGTCCAGAGCCGCTGTTTGCTGCGGCTAAAGAAGGTGACCTGACCGGAGCTCTGGGTCTGTTCCAGCGCCTCGCGGGTCATAAAGCCCTGCATCAGCACCTCGCCGCTGGCGGCGTGCTGGACGATGGCGGGTATCATGCCGTCGCACTTGGCCCAGTCGAGTTGTTCGGCAAGGGGGCGCGCGCTGGCGGTTGTTTGTGTGTTATCAGAGAAGTTATTCACGGATGGCGACTCCTTCGGTTTTCAGCCAGCGTTTCAATTCGGGAATGGGGATAAGCCCCTTGTGGAACACAGAGGCGGCCAGCGCCCCGTCCACATCGGCGAGGGTAAAGGCATCGCGAAAGTGTGCCATGGCCCCGGCGCCGCCGGAGGCGATCAGCGGTACCTTGCAGACGCTGCGCACCAGTTTGAGCTGGTCGAGATCATAACCCTGACGCATGCCGTCCTGATTCATCACATTCAGCACGATTTCGCCCGCGCCGCGTTTTTGCACCTCCTGCACCCAATCGAGGGTGTGCCAGGCGGTGGTGCGGGTGCGGCTCTCGTCACCGGTAAACTGTTTGACCTGATAGTGGCCCGTCTCGGCATCGAAGTAGGAGTCAATGCCCACCACCACGCACTGCACGCCAAAGCGCTCGGCCAGTCGGCTGATGAGAGTCGGGTCGGCCAGCGCCGGAGAGTTGATGGAGACCTTGTCGGCGCCAAATTCCAGGATCTGGCGGGCGTCTTCCACGCTCTTGATGCCACCGGCGACGCAGAAGGGGATATCTATCACCTCCGCCACCCGGCTCACCCAGCTCTTGTCCACCACCCGCGCATCGCTGGAGGCGGTGATGTCATAGAACACCAGCTCGTCTGCCCCTTCCTCGGCGTAGCGGCGCGCCAGCTCGACAATGCCGCCCATCACCTCGTGGTTGCGAAACTGCACCCCTTTGACCACAACGCCATCTTTCACGTCGAGGCAGGGGATAATGCGTCTTGCCAGCATCAGTTGCCTCCTGTGGTAACGGCTGCGGGCGTTTGCCAGCAGGCGATGGCGTCACCCACCGAGAACTTGCCCTCCAGCAGGGCGCGGCCAAGGATGATCCCCTTGACGCCGGAGCCCTTGAGCGCCTCGATATCCGCGATGCCGCCAATGCCGCCGGAAGCCTGAAAAGCGACGCTCGGGTAGCGGGCGCAGAGATCCCGATAGAGCTCGACGTTGGTGCCAGCCAGGGTGCCGTCACGGCTGATGTCGGTGCAGAGCACGTGCTTGAGCCCGGCGGGGAGAAAGCGCTCGATCAGCGCTTCGATGGTCACCCCGCTGTTCTCCTGCCAGCCTGCCACCGCGATATGGCGATTGCCCTGGGCATCGATATGGACGTCCAGCGCCAGCACTATCTGCTCGGGGCCATATTTCTCCATCCAGTTGGCCACCAGATCCGGGGATTTGACGGCGGTGGAGCCAATCACCACCCGGCTGGCACCGGCGGCCAGCAGATCTGCCACATCCTGCTCCGTGCGCACGCCGCCGCCGACCTGCACCGGCGCTTCGGTGGCCGACAGCAGTTGGGTCAACAGGGGCAACTGGCGCGCCTTGGCATCCTTGGCACCGTCCAGATCCACCAGATGGAGCTGTACCGCCCCCTGGGAGACATATTCATCGAAGCGGGCCTGCGGGCTGCTGCTGTATTCGGTCTTCTGCTCGTAGTCCCCCTGATAGAGGCGCACCACCTGACCATTGATCAGGTCAATTGCGGGAATGATCATTCATAGCTCCAGAAAATTTTGCAGCAAACGGGCACCGGCTGCGCCTGAGCGCTCCGGGTGGAATTGGGCGCCAAAGAAGTTGTCACGGGCGACAATCGCGGTAAAAGGCTTGCCGTAGTCACAAGTCGCCAGCGTCGCTTTTGTCACCTCCAGCGCATAGGAGTGCACGAAGTAGAAGTAACTGCCGCTCGGGATCCCCTTGAGCAGGGGATGGGTCTCGTCATGCTCAATCTGGTTCCAGCCCATATGGGGCAAGCGCAGGTTACCCACTTCCATCAGCCGGATCTTGCCCGGCACTATGCCAAGGCAGTCGATAAGCGTATCTGGCAAACCCTGCGTGCCCATGCTCTCTTCGGAGGCCTCCGCCAGCATCTGCATGCCGAGGCAAAAGCCCAGCAGCGGCTGCTTGGCGGCGCGGATAAGGGGCACCAGTCCCCGTTCGTTGAGGTTGTTCATGGCGGCCACAGCAGTGCCGACACCGGGCAGGATCAGCTTGTCCGCCTGCTCGATATCAGCCGCTTGGCTGGAGACCAAGGGCCGCACGCCGAGGCGCTCGAACGCCATTCTGACCGAGGCCAGATTGGCGCAGCCTGTGTCGATAATGACCAGCTTCTGCTTGCTCACCTCCATCACAGCACTCCCTTGCTGGAGGGGAGGTCACTCCCTTCCACCCGAATGGCCTGACGTAGGGCGCGGCCAAAGCCTTTGAACAGCGCCTCCACCTGATGGTGGGTGTTGCCGCTGCCCACCTTCATTTGCAGGGTGATGGCCATGGCGTCCGAGATAGAGCGGAAGAAGTGGGGCACCATCTCGGTGGCCATCTCGCCCACGTTGTCGCGGCCAAAGCCGCTCGGGCAGTCAAACACGAAGTAGGGGCGACCGCTGAGATCCAGCGCGGTACTTACCTCCTGCTCGGTCAGCGGGCGCGCATCGATCACTGCCTGCACCTCGTCCATCGCCAGCACGAAGCCGAAGCGACCAATGCCGCGCTTGTTGCCAAGGGCTTGGCGCAGCGCCTGCCCGAGGGCCAGCCCCACATCTTCTACCGTGTGGTGATCGTCGATATGCAGATCGCCGCTGACGCTCAGCTTGAGCTGGAAACCGGCGTGGGTCGCTATTTGATCCAGCATGTGATCAAAGAAGCCGATGCCGGTGGCGATCTGGTTGCCGCTGCTCTTGTTTGTGGCAGAAGGGTCCAAGTCAACAGCCACCTGAATGCGGGTCTCCTTGGTGTAGCGCTCCACTTCGGCGACGCGCCCCTTGCAAAGAAGCTGATCACGGATAGCGAGCCAGTCGTGATCCTGCGGGTGGTAGCGAATACCGCCAATGCCCATATTCTCGGCCAGCTGCAGATCGGTCTGGCGATCGCCAATCACGAAGGAGTTGGCAAAGTCGATGCGACCCGAGGCGAGATACGCCTTCACCAGCCCGAGGTGGGGTTTGCGGCAGCTGCAACCGTCGGTGGGGAAGTGCGGGCAGATCAGCACCTGCTCCCACTTCACCCCTTGCGATTCAAATAAATGCATCATCAGGTCGTGGGGTGGCTGGAAGTTCTCCAGCGGCAGGCTGGCGGTGCCCAGCCCATCCTGATTGGTCACCATCACCAGTACGTAACCAGCGGCCTGCAGCTCGCGCAGCACCGGAATGACCATGGGCTCGAAGCGCAGCTTGGCGAGGCTATCCACCTGCTTGTCGGTCACCGGCTCTTCAATCAGGGTGCCGTCGCGGTCGATAAACAAAAACGGGGTCTTCATCGCTACATCCTTGTCTTACAAAGTGGGAGAGGGCAGATCACGCAGTACGGCCAGCACGGCGTCCATCTCGCCCTGATAGCCGATGGTGACGCGAATGCTGTTGTCCAGACCCGGTTTGCTGGAGAAATCCCGCAGTATGATGCCGGCGGCCTTCATGGCGGCAAAGACGGCGGCGCCATCCACAAAGCGCACCAGCACGAAGTTGCCCTTGTCCTCGAATACTTCCTTCACGCAGGCAAGCCTAGCCAGCTCTGCCTTGAAGGCGGCTTTTTGCTTGTTGAGCTCCATCACTCGCTCGCGCATCAGCGCCAGCCCCATGGGGGAGAGGGCCTGCGCCGCGATCTGGGCGATGGGCTCGGGGATGGGATAGGGGGCGATCACCTTGGCCAGCATGGCGATCACCTCGGGATGGCCTAAGGTAAAGCCGCAGCGGATCCCCGCCAGGGCAAAGGCCTTGGAGAGGGTGCGGGTCACCACCAGATTGGGGAAGCGGGCCAGCAGGTCCACCACGGACGCCTCTGGGCAGAATTCGATATAGGCCTCGTCCACCACCACGATGGCGCGATTCCGGGCCTTCTCCAGCAGGGCAATCAGGCCATCGCGACCCACCAGATCCCCGGTGGGGTTGTTGGGGGAGCAGAGAAACACCAGTTTCACGTCGCCGAGGCGATCGGCGATGGCGGGCCAGTCCGGCTGGCGGCTGGTGGTGAGCGGTTGCTCGACGATACCGACGCCACAGGTCTCGGCGCTGATGGCGTACATGCCGTAGGTGGGGGGGCAGATGAGGATCTGATCTTCACCCGCTTCGCAGAAGGTGCGAATAAGCAGCTCGATGGCCTCGTCGGCGCCGCGACTGACCAGCACCTGATCGGGGTTGACTCCGGCGTAGGCGGCATAGCCGCTCACTACCTCGGCCGGTTGGCACTCGGGGTAGCGGTTGAGGCGGCTCCCCTCGATGGTAAAGGGATAAGCCTGCGGCGCCTCGTTGGCGTTGAGCCAGACGTGGCCCTTGCCGCCAATGCGGCGGGCGGATTGATAAGGGGTGAGGGCCCGCACCACGCGGCGCGCCAGATTGGCAATGCTCATGACAAATCCTTCTGCTGTACTGTTTGTTGGGGCGCGGCGGCCAGGGCGTTCAACCTGAGGGTGACGGCATTTTTGTGGCCATCGAGCCCCTCGGCCTGGGCGATGCGCTGAACGATGGGGCCGAGCCCCTGAATGCCCTCGACGCTCAGCTCCTGCACCGTGTAGCGGCGCTGATAATCCGCAAGGCCAAGGCTCGAGCAGGTGCGTGCGTAGCCATAGGTGGGCAATGTGTGGTTGGTGCCGCTGGCGTAATCGCCGACCGACTCGGGCGTCCACTGGCCAAGAAAGATGGAACCGGCGTTCTCGAGTTTATCCAGCAGATCGCGGGGCGCCTGGGTCTGCACAATCAGGTGTTCCGGCGCATAGGCGTTGGAGATGGCGCACGCTTCGGCCAGATCGTCACAGAGGATCACCAGACTGCTGCCGAGCGCCTGCGCGGCGATATCCCGGCGGCTCAGCTTGGCCAGCTGGCGTTTGATCTCCCCTGCGATGGCATCGGCCAGCAGGGGCGAGGTGGTCACCAGCACCACCTGACTGTCGGGGCCGTGCTCGGCTTGGGAGAGCAGATCTGCCGCCACGAAGGCCGGGTTGGCGCTCTCGTCGGCAATCACCAGCACCTCGGAGGGGCCCGCTGGCATGTCGATGGCGGCGCCGCGCCAATCGCGGGAGACCTGCCCCTTTGCTTCGGTAACAAAGGCGTTGCCCGGGCCGAAGATCTTGTCCACCTTCGGGATGCTTGCTGTGCCGTAAGCCATGGCGGCGATGGCCTGGGCGCCGCCGATGGCGAACACCTTCTCGACCCCGCAGGCGCGGGCGGCGAACAGGATCTCGTCGCTGGCGGGGGACGGGGTGCAGAGCACCACTTCACGGCAACCGGCGATAGCAGCCGGAATGGCCAGCATCATCACGGTGGAGGGGAGCGGTGCGCTGCCTCCCGGCACATAGAGGCCAACCCGGCTGATGGGTTGGGTGCGCAGCTCGCACACCACCCCTGGCTGGGTTTCCACCCGTACCACAGGCTGCACTTGGGCAGCGTGGAAGGTGCGAATATTGGCAATCGCCGCTTCGATGGCGCTTTTGATGTCGTTATCCAGCCGCGCGCAGGCGGCTTCAATCTCATCTTCGCTGACGCGCAACCGCTCACGGGGGGCG